>JAQZBD010000193.1 GCA_029239235.1 Herbinix sp. | reverse complement strand
CTATCATTTAATACTGTGGGATGCTCGTGGTCATGGATTATCCCAGCTTGCACCGGATACAAAGTTTAGTTTTGAAGATATGGTGGATGACTTTTTCAGGCTCTGCGAGATACAACAGATTTCCAGTGCAATAATCATCGGACAATCCATGGGCGGCAATCTGGCTCAGGAAATCTTATACCGAAGAACAGGGATTGTTTCTAAACTGGTACTAATTGATTGTACAAGAAATACGGGCAGATTAACCACTGGTGAAAAATTCATGCTAAAGCTGACAAAGCCTATTTTTCAGCTATATCCATGGAATACCCTGATAACTCAGAGCGCTGCGGCCTGTGGTAATAGGGAAGAAGTCAAAGAATATGTGAGGGAATGCTTTGCCGGAATGAAAAAATCTGATTTTATTGAGGTAATGATGTCATTGACAGCGAGCCTTCATGAGGACGAAGAATACAGATTTCCAAAGCCCGTGTTACTCTTGTGCGGAGTTGATGATAAATCAGGGAATATTCGAAAAATCGCAGCTCCCTGGGCCAAGAGTGATCCAAACTGTTTGCTGAAAATGATTACTAATGCAGGACATAACTCCAACCAGGACAATCCGGAGGAGGTAAATCAAGCGATTTATGAGTTTGTTTATGATCAGGAATAGAGTCTCCGCTGAAGGAATAAAAGAAGTCTGTTGCAAGAATACAATATGAATTATTATTATTAAAATTCTTTTTTTCTATGAATTTGAATTGATAAGAAATACGAAAGAACAAGCAAAAGTACAGATACAATTACCGAAGTGATTCCAACAACCGGACTGCTAAATTTAATTCCATGATTGAATAGTGATAGAAGAAATGATGTCAATAACATAACACCGAGGGAAAAACCACAGGCCAGAAGTAAGATTAACTCATTCTTTTCAGCACCGATTTTTAATATTATAGGATACATAAAAGCCACCGTATTAATTGACAATGTTAAACCGAAACAATATCCAAAAACAAGAAAATCGGTATTAATATTACTTATAGTGATACTGGATAGTATTGCCGTCAGGGTACTTATTAAAACACCTATCGCAATCAAGATAATGGATGATACATATTTTGCATTGATGATGGTTTTTCTTTTTACAGGCAAGGTGATTTCAAATTTGCTCCATTTAGAGCTTTCGTCAGCTTGCAAAGAAGTTCCCGTATATACAACAAATAAAAAAATTTGTACCCCCATAATCGTAGGAATAAATGAACTCTCTCGAATGAATATTGGTGCCAACGTCATTATGAGAGCCATGCCAAGAGTGAGTTTCACATTGCTTAACATGGAATAAAAATTGTTTATCAGTAACCCTTTCATGATTATCCCTCCCTTTTAACAAGCAATAGCATTATTTCATCAATTGTCACATTGTCAATGATTATGTCTCCATATTTTTTTTCAAATACGGTTTTATTTTTTACAAGCGCATCAACCTGATGGCCTCTTTTTCGGTAAGAAAGTATATCTTCTTCCTTGTCCAAATTAATGAATTGTTCTGCTTTACAGCGAGCTATTCCGTATTCATAAATCAGGGTATCTTTTTTCTCAGTGAGAATACTTTTCCCTTTGTGGATAAAAGTAATATAATCAGCAATTTTCTCCAAATCGGTGGTAATGTGAGAGGACATTAAAATAGAGTGATTTTCATTTTCTACAAATTCAAGAAATAAATCTAAAATTTCTTCTCGTACAACAGGATCTAATCCAGAAGTTGCCTCATCTAAAATAAGCAATTTAGGACTATGTGATAGTGCTACAACAATAGCTAATTTCATTGTCATTCCACGAGATAGCTGCTTCACCTTTCTATTTAATGGTATATCAAGTTTGTTTGTGGTTGTAAGAAAATAATCCTGATTCCAGTTTTTATATATTCTTGACATGACGTTTGAGAGTTTTTTTGGCGTTAGCTCTGGAGAAAAATTGACTGCATCGAAAACAACGCCTATATCCTCGCGAACATCTATATTGTTATCGCTCATTTCCTGTCCAAACACTTTTACTTTTCCGCCATCTTTTTGTATTGTATTTAAGATTGCACTTATGGTCGTAGTTTTGCCCGCTCCGTTTTCTCCTACAAACCCCATAATAGTACCAGCGGGAATTTTGAAAGAAACCCTATCTAAACGAAAATCCGAGTGTGGATAGGTCTTTGAAAGGTTCTCTATTTCTAAACTATAATTCATCCCTTATACCTCCTCATAGAAAATAGAAAGAAGTTCAATTAGTTTCTCCAGCTTAATGCCACTTACACGAGCAGTTTCAGCTGCAAGTGTTAGATATTCTTCTATCTTCTTCTGTTGCTCTTCTTGGATAAAATCTCTGTTTTGTGCTGCTACAAAACTACCTCGTCCAATGGTAGTTTCAATAAATCCATCTCGTTGCAAATCCTCATAAGCCTTTTGAACAGTAATAACACTTACATGAATTGATTTCGCTAATGAACGCATAGAGGGAATCGGATCGCCCGTCTGCAATTCACCACTCATAATCATTTCTTTTATTTGTGAGGTTATCTGTTCATAAATGGGCTTACTTGTATTGCTGCTAATAATAATTTCCACAAGTGCCCTCCTGACTGCAGTGTACTTATTGTACATGTACATTATAGACTGAAAAATGAATGATGTCAATGCCAATTAAAAAGATTTTTTCAAACACTTTAATGTCTGTTGGTTTAATGCTAAAATCAGTGCTATGGTTGCTACCAATAATACGAGTCCTAAATCTGTTAAGTAGCTAAGCCAAGACAAGTTAACAGCATTGCGCAAGCCATCAACAAACCACTGAAAAGGATTAAATCGATTGATGATTTTAATAAATTCCGGGACATTATTTAGGGAATAAAATGCGCTGCTGCTTAACAATAGAGGCATAGTGATAATATTTGTAAATCTGTCAAGATTATTGTTGGATATTTCTTTTCGTTTCGAATGAAACGGGAGGTGCTATTTTTAAGTAAAATTGCACATTTGATTACTTTATGGCATAATAAGTGTAACTTAGTCGGAAAAATAAAGAAAGTTACAAGCATTGGATTAAACGGATTGAATCAAATGAGAGGAATTGGCATGAAATGGACATGGATAATACAAGTTTTCGTAATTTTTCAATAAGTGAGGAGATACAAAAGGCCTTAATTGGCTTGAAGTATGAGGTACCAACGCAGGTGCAGGCAAGTGTCATACCACTCGCTTTAAATAAAGAGGATCTAATCGTCAAGGCCCAGACCGGCAGTGGCAAAACTGCCTCCTATGCAATCCCGATCTGTGAATTAATTGATTGGCTTGAGAATAAGCCGCAGGCACTTATTCTGACTCCTACCAGGGAGCTTGCTGTTCAGGTAAAAGAGGATTTCACCAATATAGGCAGGTTCAAGCGAATTAAAGCATCAGCAGTCTATGGAAGACACCAATTTAGCATAGAGAAAACGGAGCTAAAGCAAAAGACCCATGTAGTGGCTGGTACGCCTGGTCGGGTGATGGATCATATTAAAAAAGGAACCTTACCCCTAAGCAAGATTACTTATCTGATCATAGATGAGGCTGATCGAATGCTGGACATGGGATTTATTGATCAGGTTGAAGCTATTATTAAGGAACTGCCGCAAAATCGAATGACCATGCTGTTTTCGGCCACTATGCCGGAAGAGATCAAGAATATTTCCTTAAACTATATGAAAGATCCAATTAATATTAATGTGAGTGAGGATAGCATTACGACCTCTGATATTGACCATGCTATTTATACTATCGCGGAAGAGGATAAATTTCAACTGCTCACCGAGGTTACTATAATCGAGAAACCCGAGAGCTGCATTATCTTTTGTAGTACAAAGGAGCAAGTGGAAACGGTATGCAAGCATCTTAAGAATTTAAGGTATGACTGCAATATGATCCATGGCGGTATGGAACAGAGGGATAGATTATCTGCAATCAATCGTTTTAAGAGGGGAGAGTTTCGGTATTTGGTTGCTACAGATATTGCAGCCAGAGGAATTGATGTAGAAAACATCTCTCTTGTAATTAATTATGATATCCCCCTGGATGAAGAGAACTATGTTCATCGTACAGGAAGAACCGGACGAGCAGGACGATGCGGAAGAGCACTTACCTTTGTAACGCCAACTCAAACCAGATATTTGCAGGATATTGAAGAATTGATAGGATTTAAAATTCTGGAATTACCTAGACCTACCAACGAGGAAGTGTCCACTGCGAAAACTTCCTTTGAGGATAATAGGAAGAGAGCTCCTCAGATTAAGAATATAAAAGGGGATCAATTAAATAACGATATTATGAAATTACGCTTCAATGGCGGAAAAAATAAAAAACTCAGAGCAACCAACTTTGTGGGAGTAATTGCAAATCTAGATGAGATTAAGTCAGAGGATATCGGAATTATTACGATTCAAGACACCCTAACCTACGTTGAAATACTGAATGGAAAAGGACCAATTGTCTTAGAAGCGATGAAAAATACAATGATTGGTGGTAAACAATTAAAAGTAATACAGGCGGTTAACAAATATTAATAAAATTATCAAAATAACATCTCGGGTAGGTTTATCTGTGGTGTTATTTTTTATTTAAATAGAACGCCGCATACTTAAAGGCGAGTTGGAAAACAATAGCCTTTGGAGGTGTTTAATTATGGTATCACGTAAATCAGTAATAACTTTTGGTATGGTAGCGATTCCAATTGGAATGTCAACAACAACGCAGGACAATGACATCCATTTTAATCAGCTGCACAAGGAAGACAACAACCGCATTCGATATAAGAAAACCTGTGCCCACTGCGGCAAGGAGATTAATGCAAAGGACATTGTAATGGGCTTCGAATATGATGATGAAAAATATGTCGTTGTCACAGACGAAGAGATCGAAAAGATTAAGACGGAAAAAGAAAAATCTATTCAGATTCTGCATTTTGCCCAGTTGAATCAAATTTCTCCGGTTTACTACGAGAAGACTTATCAGGCTGCGCCGGAAGCCGGAGGTGAAAAAGCCTTCGAGCTGCTCCGCTCCGCATTAATGACGGAACAGAAGATTGCCATTGGCAAAACAGTTATGGGGACAAAGGACACATTGATGGCAATCATCCCCCGTGAGGAAGGAATTCTCATTTCCACTATGTTCTATGCTGATGATATTAAAGAGTTCCAAAAACAGTATACTAAGCCGGAAGTGTCCGAGCAGGAGCTGAGTATGGCTAGGATGCTGATTAATTCTATGGATACACCCTTTAATCCTGATAAATATAAGGATGAATATCAGGCTAGACTGCGTGCTCTTATCGAGACTAAGATTTCAGGAAAAGAAGTCGTTGCCGCAGAGCCTGAGAGTGAAGGCAAGGTCATCGATCTTATGGAAGCACTTAGAGCCAGCGTAGAGAAGGCTAATAGAGATAAGGAACCGGCGTGAGTTTATGGCGGGAAGTTTATATGAATACAATGATAAAAGAAATTTTGAAAAAACCTTAGAGCCGGAAGGGAAAACTACGGATTCAGAAGAGAGTCTTAAATTTGTTGTCCAGCACCATATGGCTCGCAGGGATCATTATGATCTGCGACTCGAATGGAAAGGAGTCCTTTTAAGCTGGGCGGTACCCAAGGGACCTTCCTATGATAAACACGACAAGAGACTCGCTGTACAGGTGGAAGATCACCCTCTGGAATATCGGAATTTCGAAGGAACGATTCCTAAGGGTGAATATGGCGGAGGAGTAGTCATGCTCTGGGATGAGGGCTTCTGGGAACCTTATGTAAATGTAGAAGAAGGGCTTCGGGGAGGTGAGCTGAAGTTCATTCTAAAAGGCACACGACTTAAAGGGAAATGGGCCTTGGTTCGGTGGAAAGCAATCTCCAGTGAGGAAAAGGAGAACTGGCTCTTATTAAAGGAAAAGGATGAGTATGTCAAAGATTCTGATGGAATCTCAGAATATATTACCAGTATTAGAACCGGACGAACGATGGCGCAAATTGAAGGAGGAGAAGAGGAAAAGATAACGAGAAATCCTTTTTCGGTAGCCGAGGTTCAGCTTGCTAAATTAGTTAAGACGATTCCGGAAGATGAGGATTGGCTCTATGAGCTTAAGTATGACGGCTACAGAATTTTGGCATTTGTGGAAGGCAACAGCGCTCGGCTGATAACCAGGAATGGTAATGATTATACGAAGCGGTTCCAGGGCATTGCTACTTCACTAATTGACCTTGCAGCCGGAAGAGCAATGATTCTAGACGGGGAAATGGTAATTACAGATGCCTCGGGAAAAACAGATTTTCAAGCTTTACAGAACTATGTGAAAAATCCGAAGGGTCAGAAGCTAACCTATATTGTTTTTGATCTTCTTGCACTGGATGGCGAAGACCTTCGAGAAAAGCAGCTAATCGATAGGAAAGTAATCCTGGAGGCTTTGATGCAGAGTGCTCCAAAGAACCTATATTACAGCCGTTATGTAAAAGGAAATGGAAAACAAAGCTTTACAGTGGCCTGTGAAGCGGGCATGGAAGGGATCGTTGGGAAAAAAGCTGACTCCACCTACAGTGGAGCACGAAACGGTGACTGGATCAAGCTGAAATGTGATAAAAGACAGGAATTCGTCGTCGGAGGTTACACGCTTTCGGAAAAGAAAACCAGCGGCATAAGTTCAATTCTTCTGGGAATCTATGAGGGTGAGGATTTGATCTATGCAGGACGAGCTGGCACCGGCTTTAGCGAGTCCGAGATGAAAGTACTTGAGAAAGAATTTGAGAACATAAAAAGGATGGATTCACCTTTTAAACTCGTGCCAAAGTCTAGAACAAATGAGAAGATCATCTGGCTTGAGCCGGTACAGGTGGCAGAAATTAAATTTGCAGAATGGACGAAAGAGAATTTACTCAGGCAAGCGAGCTTTAAAGGTATGCGCACAGACAAAGATCCGAAGGATATAAAACGGGAAAAAGAGGAGGAAGATACGCAAGCAGAGCCCTCCGCCGAAGAAATGGAGCAATTGATGGAAACGAATGCAAATAGTATTACGATCGAAGGAGTAAAAATATCAAAGCCTGATAAGGTGCTATTTGAAAATCCTGAAATCACAAAAGAAGATGTAGTTCGCTATTATGCAAAAATTTCAGAGCGTATGCTGCCCTATGTGGGACAGAGAGTTCTGAGTATTGTACGCTGCCCTAAGGGGATATCACAGAACTGCTTCTTTAAGAAGCATCCTGGTCCGGACAGCAAAGGGATTGTTACAATACCTGTTACAAATAGCGATGGAGAAACAGAAGAATATTTCTATATTGAGAATGTTCCGGGGCTTGTATCCGAGGTACAGATGGGAACACTGGAGTTTCATACCTGGGGAAGCCGTGTTGATGAGCTTGAAAAGCCGGATGTGATGGTATTTGATCTGGATCCGGATGAAGGA
Organism: Herbinix sp.; assembly: GCA_029239235.1. Taxonomy (GTDB): domain Bacteria; phylum Bacillota; class Clostridia; order Lachnospirales; family Lachnospiraceae; genus Mobilitalea. Next base: position 612 of record JAQZBD010000193.1, on the reverse strand, counting down.
ATGGAGCTTGGCCGGGTACGCGAGGGTGTTCGGGATATCAAAAGTATTCTCACAGAGCTTTCACTAAAATCATATCTTAAGACCAGTGGAGGCAAAGGCTATCATGTTGTTGTTCCTTTAAAACCAACGGTTTCCTGGGATGTATTTCATGATTTTGCAAAGGGCGTTGCGGAAGTTATGGAACAGAAGTGGCCTGATCGGTATACAAGTAATGTGAGAAAGGCGAAACGCAAGGACAAGATATTTATCGACTGGATTCGAAATGGCAGAGGTGCCACAAGTATTGCACCCTATTCCATAAGAGCGAGAGAAGGGGCTAAAGTGTCCATGCCAATATCGTGGGAAGAGCTTGATACAGTAGCTCCTGATGCAGTCACCATGGAGGATGCTTTAATAAGGATTAATGGTGAGGATCCTTGGGAGGGTTTTTTTCAGAATAGTCAGATGCTGAAATAATAACATGCTATTTGAATTTAAAATAAAGATATCAGAAGTTTTTAAGAAATCCCTTTGCTTAATTTGTACCCAGGCAGAGGGATTTTAATTTTAGGCTCTGTTAGATAATGTTATAGGTGTTGAACGTATGTTCTGATTGTGATATAATAGAGTTGT
>JAQZBD010000192.1 GCA_029239235.1 Herbinix sp. | reverse complement strand
GGTGCTGTCCTGATCGGATGAACCACAGGCGGTCAACATAGTAACTACTAAGGTTAAGGTTAGTAACAAGGAACAAAGCTTAGAAAATTTTTTCATAATAATCCTCCTTAATAAATGAATGGTAGACAATTGCAAAACGCTTTCGTTTTTTTGAGTTTCGCAATTACCTATAAATAAATGAGTAATTTTTGACGACTTAAATATCTTGATCTTATATTTCAGTTGAACCCACCTCTAACGGCGTCCTTTCAACAAAATACCTTCCACAATCAGAAGAACCACATACAGGATAATTCCGATGGCACAGGCTACTGTGATGTAAGCCCATGCGGTTGCATACTGTGCCAATACGATATTTTCTCGAATCTGGCGTCCTACTCCGATGATATACTCAGCGAAATATTCACTAACTAAGGCACTTATGACACTACCCGGGACACTGACTCTGAGTGCAGTGAACATATATGGTATACTATTGGGTACTCTTAGCTTAAAGAAAACTGTTGTTTTACTTGCTGCATAGGAGGTCATCAAATCGAGGGAAAAGGGCTTTAACTCCGTAAATCCCCGGTACGCATTGATACTCATAGATACGGTACACATAATCATTACTACCAGCATTTTAGCTAACATACTTCGGGTATTCGGGTCTTTACTGAAATCCTTTGTCAGGTTATTTAAAATCGGGGCAATGGCGATAATCGGTATCGCATTAAAGGCGGAGACAACCGTTAGTCCACCCACACCCCATTTTGGAAACATTGTTGCAAGTATGGCCAGTAAATATCCAAGTAGTGAGCCTAAGACCAGACCACCCAGTGCTACGATAACTGTTGCTCGAACATTTAACATAATTTCCGGTGCATTATCTGATATGATGGCAAAAATTCGTCCCGGAAGCGGTAGAGTAAAGGTATCGGCTCCAATCATTTTATGCAATACCTGTGTCTGCCAAAGTACTGCAACCAATACACCGAATAGTACGGGATATAGGATGGTTGTCACGGACTGCTTTGTTATTCTTATTTTCTTTTTAGTCTCCAACCACACTCACCCCCTTCTTTGCTTTCTTAATCCGTTTGTAGGGTGACAGCAGCTTTTCAATTACAACCATCAGATAATAGCTTAGAATACCGATGATGGCACTGAAGAATACGATCTGCCAAAATACATAGATGGACATGGCATGCTTTAAGGACTGAGACAGCATAGTTCCAAGCCCTCCGCCTCCTTGTAAGGTATCAACCAGAATAGAAGCTGTAATTGCCATGGGGGCTGCTATTTTCAAACCAGTGAAAAAATATGGCATACAAGATGGTACCATTAGCTTGCTGTAAATCTGAAAATTCGTGGCTGAGATGGAATACATCAACTCCCGCTTTTCCTTTTCCACTGCCTTAAAGCCGGCAAGGGTATTGGTAGCCACCGGATAAAAGGTAAGGATGGCTGCGATTACAATACGGCTGCTGTCAATATTCTTTGTTACTGCCAGAATAATCGGTGCCATACCCAAAATTGGTATCATCTGAATAATCATCAGATAAGGGAAGAAAGTTTTCTCCACCAGCTTAAACATACTCATGAAAAAGGCTAGAATAAATCCAATGGCGATACCAATCAGAAAACCGATTAGAGCACGGATCAAGGTAATACCTGCATTACTAAGTACTACCTGCAACGCTGTCTGTGTACTATTAATTAGCTTATCACTGAACACTGAATCTAATATTTGATAGAGGTGAGGGAGCACATTTTCAGGAGTACGTTTTGACTGTGCAATCACCGTCGCCCCAATCTCCCATACACCGATTAAGCCAAGTACCCAGACGAAGGTCACCATTTTATTAGAGGTAAGGGCTTTTTTCACTTTTTCCATAATATTCTCCCTTTCATTTCTTTTTCATAAACGGCAGTTAAGGTTGTTCTGCCGTTCCTTGGTTTAAAGCCTAAACTTTTATACCCCCTCAAAGCTATTTCTCACCTTGGTAACCAGTGCATTAAACTCCGGTGAACTTTTAATAGATAAATCTCTCGGTCTCTCCAGGTTGATATCAACAACTGCGGATACTCTGCCGGGATGGGGTGATAATACCACCACCCGATCAGATAAAAATACCGCCTCTTGAATGTTGTGAGTTACAAAAAGAATCGTTTTATTTGTCTTTTTCCAAATGCGAAGTAAATCCTCATGAAGCTTTTCTTTTGTGAATTCATCCAAGGCCGAAAAGGGTTCATCCATAAGCAAAATCTCAGGCTGTATTGCAAGGGCTCTTGCGATACCCACTCTCTGCTGCATACCACCGCTTAACTCATGGGGATATTTCTTACCAAATTCCATTAGCCCCACCAGCTCCAGCATCTTGGTCACTCTGGCTGTTCTATCACGCTTTGGAATTCCCATCATCTCCATTGGCATGCATACATTTCTTCTTACGGTTCTCCATTCATATAGAACCGGATTTTGAAATACGATGCCATATTTCTTCTGTGATCTGATTTCCCGTGGGGATTCCCCTCTTACCGATATCTTTCCGCTGGTTGGCTGCTGTAAATCTGCAATGGTACGAAGTAATGTTGTCTTTCCACAGCCGGAGGGTCCAAGGAGTGAGATAAATTCTCCCTGCATAATCTCCAGATTGATGTTCTGTAGAGCCACTACCGGTGCTCCACCTTCCTTGTCTGTAAAGCTTACTCCTAAATTTTCAACTGAAATCTCTACCATTTTTTTATAATCATCCATCTCTTTCACATAAATCGTTTCTGATTTCTCCGCAACGTCCATCATCCTACCCCTTTCTTAGCTAATAAATTATTGTTAATTCGGAAACTCAAAATTCCACCTACTATGCAGTTTCGCAAATTAACATAAAACGGCGTTAAGCTTTCGCTTTACGCCGTTGTAAGTTTTTAAGTCCTATTTATTTTTTTACCATAATCGCTGATATATCTTAATCAGGGCTTCTTTATCGACCACTTTTATCGTATTGCCGGGGCTTCCGCTTGCCATGGCATCTTCTGCCATCTTGGGAACCACAGCATCAAAATCTTCTTTCTTAGTTCCATACTCCGCTAAGGTAGGTATTTGGCATACTCTGCAAATGGATGCCAACGCTTCAAGAAAGGCTTTTGCTGCCTCTTTCTCATTAGTACCATCCTCAGCAGCACCAATGGCTCTTGCCAGGGTTGCAAAACGTTCATAACAGCCATCTAATGCATAGGATAAGCATTCTACAATTAACATGGCATTGGATATTCCATGGGGTACATGAAAGAGTGCACCAATCGGTCTGCTCATTCCATGTACTAAAGTAACCGATGCGTTGTTGATACAAACACCTGCTTCATAGGCTGCCAGCTGTAACTCTTCCCTTGCCTTTGTATCGGAACCATCCTCATATGCTTTCGGCAGATAATTAAAGATACGTTTGATTGCAGATATTGCATAGATGTCGGTAAGTGCATTTCCTCTTCTTGAGGTATAGGACTCAACTGCATGCGTTAGAGCATCCATACCGGTTGCTGCTGTAATAGACGCCGGTGCTGACATGGTTAATGAGGAATCCAGGATCGCTACCCTTGGTAGAAGAGCATCACCCTTTAGCAGCATTTTTATATTCTTCTGTGTATCTGTAATGATTGTGAATTTAGTCGCCTCAGATCCGGTTCCTGCCGTTGTCGGTATTAATACTGTGGGTGGAAACTCACCCTTAATTTCCTTCCCCAGGTAATCGGAGATTTTTCCGGGCAGTACCGTCATCGCTGCAATTGCTTTTGCACTATCCAAGGGGCTTCCGCCACCGATGGCAATAAAGAAATCACATTCTGCCTTCTGATAGGCTGCTATCCCGGCTTCAATCATTTCCACCGTAGGTTCTCCGGTAATATCATTAAAGACCTCGTATTCAATTTCCCACTGCTCCAGATAATCAGTAAGTATCTTGACCATGCCCGATTTAGTAATATTTTTTCCGGTTACAATAAATGCCTTCTTACCCAATTCCTTAATTGCTGCTTCGCCGGCACTTAAAGCATCTGCACCAAAGATCACTCTACCCGGTAATGTAAACTGAAATGCCATTCGGTAACCCCTCTCTAATAAAAACAAGCAGCTAGTGGCTTTCTTGTAGCTCCATCGCTGCTTGTTATTTTCTCTTTATTTATGCAAAGCTTTTATCCCTTCTGTCTTTCTATATCAATCGGAATCAGCCTCACTGATGTTCAAATAACTAATTTCATTAATTATTTTTCTTAGATTATTAAGTAATAGATATAAACAAACGGAGCACCTGTCGTTCTCTTGTGCTCCGTTGCCCATTTGTTTTTTATGATGTCTCATCTTATCAAATGAGAATTTGTTTTGCAATATGCAGCGTACCAATGTCATTTGTGCATTTGCATAATTCCAGAAAATTTAAAGAAATCCTTTTAGCCGTACCCTTTTGAAACCTATAAAAATTCCTGATCTACTTCAGTCAGAACCTCATCCAGCTTTGCCAATTCCTCTAGAAGCTGCTCCTCGGTGATAATAAGCGGAGGTGCCACCAGTACCATATTCTCATGAGTATAGGTCATGAATTTTCTAGCTTTCAGCTTTCCAAGCACCTTTCCCATAATGCCCTCCGGATCTTTTCCGTATGGAACTAAGGGCTCTTTGGTAGCTTTGTCTTTCACCAGTTCAACAGCTGAGAACAGACCAATATAACGTACATCCCCCACACTTGGATGCTTTGCTTTTAGCTCTTCCAACTTTTCTCCCAGAACCTTACCTACTTTGTCTACATTGCCTAAGATATCTGCTTCCTCATAATACTTGATGCAGGCCACGCCGGCTGCACAGGCAAGGGGATGGCCGCTGTAGGTCAGACCACAGGACAAAAGATTGTCATCAAAATACTCTGCAATTTTTTTACTTACCACAACACCGCCAAGTGGTACATATCCGCAGGTTACACCTTTTGCAAAGGTTACCAAATCAGGAACTACACCAAAATTCTCAAAAGCAAACATTTTTCCCGTGCGGCACCATCCGGTCATTACCTCATCACAGATCATCAAGATGCCATATTTATCGCAGATTTCTCTCACGCCGGGTAAGTATCCCTTTGGTGGAATGATAATTCCATTCGAGCCGGTAACCGTCTCCAGTACGATCGCAGCAATGGAGGCTGCTCCTTCATATACGATCTGCTCCTCAAGCTTTGTGAGATAATATTTCGTCGCAGCTTCTTCTGATGGAAAGTCTATTGCTTCACGATAGATATATGGATCAAAGAACTTTATAAATCCAGGGATACCAGGCTCCAGAGGATATCTTCTTGGTTCACCGGTCAGATTACCGGCACCAAAGGAGGAGCCATGATAGCTGCGATATCTGCTCATAACCTTATTACGACCGGTATACATTCTGGCAATTTTTACAGCATTTTCATTGGCCTCCGCACCTGCATTCGTAAAGAATACCTTTCCCATACTCTCAGGCATCAGGCTTATGATCTTCTCTGCAAGCTCTGCTCTGGAAGCAGAACCATAGGAGGGTCCGATAAAGCAATATTGATCTACCTGTTCTTTAATTGCATCCCCAATTGCTTTATTTCCAAATCCCAGATTCATATTAACCAACTGGGATGACATATCCGTATAACGTTCCCCTTCATAGTCCCAGAAATAGATTCCTTCCGCCTTTTCCACAGGGATTGGGTTAATATTCTTTTGTTTACTCCAAGATTGTAAATTATACTGCATTGACTTGCTCTTGATCGTGTTGCCCTGCATATGATTCTTCCTCCTTAAAAAAGCAGCACGGAGAATTAACTGCCCCATTGCTGCTATCGTTCATAACAACCTGATTTTCTGTAAGGATAATTTTATCCCTTCGTAAAACCTGTTGTTCACCTTATGTTAGAAGTTATTATAATTATAATCTGAGCTGGAATCAATCGATATAAGACCAAATCTGATTGTGCAATTGCATAGGCAGCAAATGTTCTAAAGCATATCCTTCATGAATAGCCCCATGTAAAGCTGCACTCGGTCATCCAGCTCCAAGGGATTATAGCCCGTAACACTTTCGATCTTCTTTAACTGATTTGTAACCGTATTCCGATGAATGAACAGCTTCTCCGATACCAGCTGAAGACTTGCATTATTTTCAAAATAGGTTCGAAGCAGCTTCATCAGCTCTGTGCCATTATTGTTGTCATAGGTTTCAATCTTACCTATGGTATCATAATAAAAGCTTCGCAGGATGGACTTATCCCCAACAGCGTAAAGCACCCGGTAAAGATCCAATTTATCATAAAAGCTGCAGATTTCATTCTTCCTCTTAGCAATATCCAGCGCCGATAAAGCCTTCTCAAAATTCTTATCCTGATTATAGATTCCCTGCTGATTCGAACTGATACCCATGGAAAGGATATACTCAGACTTCTCCGGTCTTACTACTCTCAAGAATTCTTTTACAAAATTCTTAATATCCTCATCGCTATAATCTACAAGTACAAGGATCAGACAGTCCTTATAGTTAAAGGAGATGTACAATTCCTGTATACTTCTTGCGGTCTTCTCCGCATAATTCGCCAGCACATCCATGTACTCCTGAGAGTATACGCCGTTCTTACCAACTGCATAGATGCTGACAAAGCTGAAATGACCATCCCTCTGGTACCCATAACGCTCCATCTGCAATATTTGAGTCTCCAGGTCTCCCACCTTGAAAATAATATTTTTAATCGTAGTTGCCATGCTGCCTTCCACGTGGTCATTGTTCATAATTCTAAAGCAAAAGTCTCTTGTCATATCAACCATTCGAGTCTGCCAGGGTATGGTAAACAGTGGTAAATTGACCTCATCACAAAAGTCAATCACTTCTTTTGTAATCTCTTTTGTATGAGGGCCGATATTCACTACAAATGCACTGACTCCTGCTTCATGCAGACTTCTCGCAAACTTTAGCAGCCAATCCTTTTCCTGATTCAGAATTCCTGCTGTAAAAACCAGCTCCTGCCCATGAAGAAATGCACTTACATCTGAATCCTCAATAATATGCACCCATTGAACCAGATTCGTAAGACCGTTTCGCCCGGCTACCAAATTCATTTTGTAGAGAAAGGTTCCATTCTTGTAAAGCTTCTTTACCATAATCGCCATTACTTCACCTGCTTTCATAAAAGACAAGTTAAATTCGCAAGCTGTTTTACACTTGTCAAGAATAAAAAAAGGGCGCTGCTGATCGCAACGCCTTTGTAATATGGTCAGAATTTTAGCATAAGTAAAGAAAAGATGCAACTAAAATTCTTAATTATTTACAATTTGTTCTGTTGTAATTAATAAACCCGGCTGCTAAAAAATACTTGCAGGAGTAAATAATTATTCTTGCCCTTTATCTCTCTTTTTGATCTATCCAAGAATTTCAGCTAATGCAGCTGCGCCAAATTCAGCTAACTCTGCATCTACTTCAGAGA
>JAQZBD010000191.1 GCA_029239235.1 Herbinix sp. | reverse complement strand
ATTTTTTCAATCATTATTGACATTTCTTAGCTGGACATCTTTTTCTTTAGGCGTTTTAAGGCTGCGTATAGTCTGGTTTTCACTGTATTTAAATTAACATCCAAAGCCTCCGATATCTCTTTTAGTGTCAGTTCTTCAAAATAATGCAATATGACTATACTTTTCATCTGCTCCGGTAAATTACATACCAGCTGATATACTTCAAGCTTAGGTTCATAAGCTTCCTCAAAGTAGATATCTTCCCTGATTTCACTCGGGTCACAGAGTATCTCCCTTTTAACCTTTCTCAGATAGGTTAAGCTTTCATTGATCAAAATCCTGTAAAACCAGGTTTTAATTGCATTTTCATTTCGTAAACCGGGATAATTCTCTAATGCTTTGCAAATTGCATTCTGGACGATATCCATAGCGGCTTCCTTCTGGTAAACATAACAGTAAGCAATTCTATAAAATTTATTTTGATTTTGCAGGATATATTCAATCAGTTTATCGTAAATTGTAGTATTCAAGCCCTTCACTGTTCCTCTCTTACTGACCGTATCATTTTTGAATTACATTATATAGATAACTGTTGAAGTAAAAAAGTTTGGGTTCACTATAATTTTTACTGTAATTTCTGTTATTTCTGTTATTGCTGTTATTCCTCTTACAATTTAGAGTATCCAATCTTTTTTATTATTATCGACAGAATACTACAAGTTTTAAGATCTTTAGCTTGGTTTGTGAAATGGATAAAAAACTTTATAGAATTTATCTTGATATACAAACTTATAAATCATTTACAAATCCTTATACCTAACTTGACTGTATAAATAAGGAAAAGTATAATGAGATAATATAAGAGGAAAGGATGATTTTAACTGTGATAAATATAAAAACTATTAAGACTATGCTAAAGAATTGGAATCTTTATATTCCTACTGTGGTTGGTATTATCTTTATAATTGTTCTTTATATTTCTAGCAAATACCAATGGAGCAAAGGATACATACCTATGAGTGAGCTCAAGAATTCTGATGTTCTTAAACGGTTCGTACAGGACTGCTTTGTTATGCTCCCTTTTCCACTCATTTTAATAATAATAAATCGTAAAAATCTATCCATGCTAGGATTTAAACGAAAAAGTATCCCACTGTGTATTATCTTATTTCTAATCTACTTGATATTTTTCATATTACATTCTGACTATACCATCACCGGGATCTATCGTGCTGTTTTCTATTTAATTATGATTGGATTTTCTGAAGAATTGATAATGCGGGGGTATATCTACTTGAGAATAAAGCCGGTAAATAAAATACTAGCTATTATAGTAAGTGGTGCTATATTTGGAGCAGCTCATGCGATCTTGCCGGGTGTCACTGCTGATAAAAGTATTTCATTTATTCTAGGTGACATGCTCAACTATATTGGCTTTGGTATCACTGGCGGCCTCATATTCATCGCATGTATGGAATTAAGCGGCACGATTTTAGTTGCAATTCTGATCCATGGGATTTTGGACTATACCTATGGACACTTGGGTGCTCTGGTACTATGTGCAACCCTAGGATACTTGATTTATATCAATCGCTACAGATTAAGAGAGCATCAACAGCTTATTAAAAACCGCAGGAGGTTCGCAAATGATAATAATAAAGCAAGCAGCCTTTGAAGATGTTCCTGCTGCCGCACAACTATTTCATCTTTTGTGGCAAAGCAGTGATCCTTTAGAGTTGCAAATTGAATTGAAAGAATATATTGCCTCAACAAATAAAGTTATCTTCCTGGCCTTCAAGGGTACTACTCTTGTCGGGGTTGCTGAATGTGGATTAAGGTATGATTATGTGGAAGGAACCTCTATAAGCCCGACCGGATATTTGGAAGGTATTTATGTGGATGAGAATTATAGAAAGCAGGGAATCGCAAGTAACTTATGTAGTGCATGTGAGAAATGGTCAAGAGATAATAATTGTCAAGAATTTGCCAGTGACTGTGAACTAGATAATGAGTCCAGCTTAGCTTTTCATATAAGTCTTGGATTTAAAGAAGCAAATAGAATCATATGCTTTACGAAAACTATTTGATCAGCAATTTAATCTTCTTTTAGTTATAAGAATTAAAAATTACCTTAAGTTAAGGCTAGCAACCTAACTAAGCTAATATATATATTTACAAATCGAGTTGATTTGTCATACTGTGAGAATTATGCTACAATATAATTTATAAAAACTACTAATGTGTAAAGGAGATAAAAACCTATGCTTGAATTTAGATATGATACACAATTGTTAATTGAAGGCGAAAATCTTTCTGAAGATGGAATAAACGATTATATCACAAAAAATATTGAAGGTGACTGCTTACTTGCAGTTGGTGATGAAGAATTGATTAAAATCCATTTTCATACGAACACTCCTTGGAAACTGCTGGAGTACTGTGCTTCCTTGGGTGAAATTTATGATATTGTAGTTGAAGATATGGAACGACAGTCAAAAGGGCTACACGGTTAACGTGCAGCCTTTTTCTTATATTAGCTTTGTTCTTAATTAGCTTTGTTCTTGATTAGCTTTGTTCTTGATTAGCTTTGTCTTATATTAGATATGTTTTTTTGTATTAGCCAATCGTGTATGGCTTTAATCTCCATCTGCTCCGTACAATGAATACACCATATCACCCCGTGTATAGCTAAGGGTTCCTAAGGTTCCGTCCTCGGTAGAAAGATAACCATAATCCCCTGCACCAAAGCTAACCGCATTATAACTATAGTTTCCTAACTCCTTCGTATTCAGCACAGTTTCTATAGAGACAAAGCTGTTAAACCGATCTTCCATCTCATGATAGGCAGTTTCTGATAACATCATATCAGAAATCCGAAAAATATACATTTTCTCACTGCTTAAGGGATGCAGCTGCACTGTATCCCCATCCCTGCTAACAGAAACCTCGCAATAATTATCTCCCTGCGTATAATGGCAGCCCAATGGCACCAAGTCCAAACTGCGTATGATTCGAAGAGAACTAAGATCATATATAAATAATCCAAAATAGCCATGGAATATTACTAGATTATCCGATGCATAGTCAAGAGACACCATATCTGCCCCCATATTTTGATCTCGAGACCAGGTTGCTCCAATGAGTTCCAATGTAGTCTCAGAAGATACCTCCGTGGGTTCTGCAATTGTTGTTTCATTATGCTCGCTTAAAACCTTAGCCTTGATTAGCTCTAATAGGTAGCTGTAATCTTCCTCAGGAATACTGTAATAACGCTTTTCGTCTCTATTAATCACCAAAGCTAATGAAGTCTTTGATTCAAAAAAGCAGAGTTGATGCTCCTGTTTATCATCAATGTTAATTATAATCGTTGCCTTCGGCTCAATCGATGGAGAACTCCGCTTCTTCCAGTCATTCTCGGCAGTATCCAGCCAACCAGCCAGTACACTACCCTTTAGATCGGTTTCACCAAATCTTGATGTGGTAACCGCTATCTGCTCCTGTTCTGCAATCCTTGAAAGAAGGCTATTCGTGTTCAAGAAGGATAAGTCCTGATCCTCTGTCACAGGATTGGATAGCAGACCTATTGCGGCAACAGCAACTATCAGAATAACAACAGCTAATACTCCAAGCCTGGACTTTTTATAACCTAATACATTTTTTATTCTACTCTTAATGTTCCCTTCCCCAAAGGCAAGGGGACTTCCATTCCAGGTATGTCTTCCTGTAGCCAGAGTTAGGAGGGATGTGGAATATGCTTTCTTAATCCCGGTTCCCATTTCTCTAATTACTCTCTCATCGCAGGAAAGCTCCATATCCGCACACATGAGTATAAAAGCAATCCATACCAGCGGATTGAACCAATGTAAGCTCAGAATTACATAAGCAATGAGCTTTATAATATGATCTTTTCTTCGTATATGAGTCTGTTCATGACGAATAATATAACCCATTTCTTCTTCACCAAGCCCTGCTGGTATGAAGATTCTTGGTTCCACAATTCCAAGGACAAAGGGTGTCTTCAGGTTATCTGCTCTATAGATATTTGCCTGCATATGATATGCTGTCTTTAATTGCAGCTTTAACAGAATCATAGAAATAACACTATAGCACAGCAGACCTACCATTCCCATCAGCCAAAGAACTGCAATTAAAAATAAATAAATTTGTAATGGATTTATGCTTGCATATTCCATCGGAGCCGGCAAAGATCCATTTACATAGGTATCTACAGCAGGAATACCACTGTTAATCTGCGGTACTTGCTGATATGCAATATTCTGCGGTATTGGTGCTGTGTTTAGAGGCAAGAAGCTGAGAATACTCTCAAAGGAGATCGGGCATATCAACCGAAAGGCCACTACACTCCAGAGAGCATAGGAAATAATCTTCGGAGCCTTTTTCAGCGGAAAACGAAGGAGAAGGACAATGACAATCACAAAACTTGCCGTCAAGCTCATATTAAGAACAGATAGAAGCATGTCAGTCATAATTAATCCTCCCTATATTCATCAATCAGCCGCTTAAGCTCGTCAGCCTGGCGGGTGTTAAGCCGTTCACTCCCTATAAAGGCTGACAGAAATTTTGGCAGGGAACCACCAAAGGTATCCTCTACAAAATGTCTGCTCTGTTTGGCATAAAATTCGTCTTTTTTAATTACTGATGTGACCATAGCATTTTGATTTTGCAAAATCCCTTTCTCACAAAGGTTCTTGAGAACTGTATATGTGGTGGATTTTTTCCAGGATAGCTTGCTCTCACATAATTTTACTAATTCTCCGGAAGAGATCGGTTCATGTTCCCATACCAGCTCCGCAAACCTGGTTTCACTTTGTGCCATCTTAACATCGTTCATAATAACCTCCTTGGTCTATAATAAATAGACCTCTTGTGATCAGTCTATATGATATAGACCAAATTGTCAAGAGGTCATTGTTTCAACGATATATAAAAAGGTCTATATGTTCAAGTTCTATTCTCTGTTTTTCAGTACCACTGTTGGAACCATTTTACCCAATCTAATTTGTCAAGGACCACTTTAGTTTTACTCGTTAAGCTATTATTTATGAATACGGTAAAATCATTTAATTAGTCTAAATTTAACTCGATTCAGGATATATTATATGTCGTTTTTTGCAATTTTATGGGAAATTTGGTCTATACAATAAATGCTAGATTATGTTATTATTGTAACGCATTATTTATTTTCAAGAAAGGAAGGTAATATATTATGAAGAAAATTATAAACCGTTTCAAACGGCTTGGAACACAGATTATGTTTATGTTAATTCTATTCTGTTCTGTCCCACTTATCATTGTTGGTGTAAATTCTTATCGAATCGCAAGAATTGTTTTGTACAATAAATTAGAAATAACCAGCAGTCAAACAATTACTGAAATTAATAGGGGCATATCTAATTATTTTGCCGGTATGACAAATCAGTTAAAGGTTATAGCAAATGATTCTGACGCGAAATCGCTTATGAATGAGGATTCTGTTTCAGAAATCGAAAATTTAATGGAAAATGTAAACTCCACGGATGATAATATCATTAATGTCTACATTGCAACTACGGAGGGCGACCTATACCTCAATCCCGTTAGTGAGCTACCCGAAGACTTTGATCCCAGAAAAAGCGATTGGTACACTAAAGCGACTAGCAATGTTAATGACCTGATGCTTTCTGACCCCTACATAGATACTGCAACCGGCAATACTGTTGCTACTATTTCAAAAGCTATCCTTAACAATGGCACCTTAGTCGGTGTTGCAGGAATTGATATCAGTCTTTCCGGCTTGGCTAATACCCTAAGTGATATTAAAATCGGTAATAGCGGCTATACCTATATTGTTGATAAAAATGGTATCCTGATCTCTCATCCGGATCAGGAGCTGATTGGAACGGATACCGTTCAATCACTGTCCTATTGGCAGGAAGCAAAAAACAATGACTCAGGATTTGTATCCTATGACTATAACGGCGAGCCCCTATTTGCCAGTTTTACAACCAATGAATTGACCGGTTGGAAAGTAATAGCGGCTATGAAATACAGTGAATTAACCCTGGACACCTCAACAATCATCCAGTCACTTTTCATTGTAATCGTGATATCTATAGTGGTTGCTCTCCTTATCTCTATCCTATTCAGCCGACCTATATCCAAAAGCATACATCAGTTGCGAGACGCCTTTCACCATTTATCAGACGGGGATTTGACTAGACGTGTCTCCATTCGCTCCAGTAACGAATTCTCCCTAATCGGTGAAGACTTTAATACGATGGCAGATAATATCACAATATTAGTACGAGATGTAAAATCTGCATCCAGTCATGTACTTGATACCTCAATTACCCTATCCAGCATGTCCGAAGAAACCTCTGCATCCGTCAGTGAGGTAACCAAGGCCTCCGAGGAAGTTGCAAAGGGTGCCAGCGAACAGGCACAAAACTCCTATGATGCCGTTTCAAGCACCACATTATTATCAGAAGAATTAGATTCTATCCAATCCTCGACCACATATCTGAATCAACTCTCTGAGCATACCAGTAATCTTACGAAGCAGGGACTGAACAGAATCCAATTACTGGCTGATAAATCGGAGATCACCATGGAATCCACTGCCCATGTTTCTCAATTAGTAAATGAAACCTATGAGTCAATGGGAAAAATTGATGCTATCTCCGATGTAATTGACTCAATTGCCGAACAAACGAACCTTCTCTCACTGAATGCTTCCATCGAGGCTGCCAGAGCCGGAGAGAGCGGAAAAGGCTTTGCTGTAGTTGCTAACGAGATACGGCAGTTGGCGGAACAATCAAAGGCATCAACAATTAAGATAAAGGGCGTTATAAATGAGATAGGGAATAAAACCAATAGGTCTGTCGATGCCATGAAGTCCACGAATCAGAATGTCTCTGAGCAGGTTACCTTGGTTCTGGAAACCAAGGCCGTATTCCAAGAGATTATGGATGCTGTCCAGATACTTTTAAATAATTTAGAAACCATTAACAAAAGCATTGATGCCATTGGTACAAAAAAAGATGATATTCTAAATCAGATTGAAAGTATCTCAGCTATTTCTCAGGAGTCAGCTTCTGCTTCCGAGGAGGTTACTGCATCTACGGAGCAGATTAATATTACGATGGATGAGATTAATGGACAGGCCGCTGAGCTGCAGGCTCTATCGGAATCCCTGCAGGAGAAGCTTAACCAGTTTAGAATTTCATAGTTAGATTTTATAGACTAAAAATGAATTAGTAATGGAATTAATTGAAAGCATTGCAAGCAATGTCTTAAAGATGAGTTTTTAAAGTATATTCATAAAAGTATTTTATTCATTAGGTAAAGCATTTCATCATGTGAATATCCTATTCGAAATATTTCTTTGCAGCTCGATATCCCTGCATATATAAAAACCAATATTTCTCATCATTTGCAGTCACATTAAAATCAACGGGACTGATGCTGCGGGTATCAACAACGATTGATCTTTTCTTATTTAGAATATTGCTATCATAGATTCCCTGCTGTACATAAGAGGCAGCATGAAGAAGACTTTCAATGTATGTGAGCAGACAATCGATTTCCTTATAATTCAACTGCTGTGCAAAACGAACCCCCAAGGTCTCCATGTTTGCTCCGTAGTATGGATCAGTATTGAATCTTGGTGAGTCAAACAGATTAAGAGGGTAATTATTAAGCAGCCCTCCATCGCAGAAGATATTATTAGATATTCTAACCGCTGTTGCAACCTCCATTGCCGGGGTGGTTTCAAAGGAAAATACTCTTGCAGTTTTCATGGAAAGATCCGTACCAACGATATACAAATCAAAAAATGACCGGTTCTCTTTATGCAGATTCGGATTCTTAAAATCAGCAAAGGTATAAGGTGGGCGCTTTTTATGAATATCAAATTGATCGGCAATTACCTTTTGAATCCATTATGTCTTCCGGTATTAGCTGTAGTTCACTAATCTCTGTTCTTTCCGGTATCTTTTTATAATCTAAGGAGCTAGCAATCCCTTCGATCTGTTCAAAGGGAAGATTAAAGCTCGTGATACAAGCCGTAATTGCACCGGCGGAGGTTCCTGCAATTCTTTGAAGGCTGCTGATATATCCGCTTCGATAAAGGTAATCAAGCACCCCAAGGTAGGAGATGCCTAAAATACCTCCTCCTTCAAAAACCATATTTTTAATCTGAGTTACCAAGCTATCACCTGTTTACATTTTAATGCTTAATTATATGCAGGCATAGCATGGCACATGTGTACGGACTCCTCACAACATTATTACTTTAAATATGGTATTTCTTACAAATCGTTTCCAAAAGTTCTTCACAGCCACGATACACATCCTGATAAGTCAGGTCAAAGTCACCGGTGTACCAAGGATCAGCGATATCTCCTGACATACTTGTAAAATCGAGGAGCCTTTTAACCTTATTCATGGAATCCTGACCTATGATTCTGCCCATATTGATGACATTCCTTTGGTCCATAGCTACTATGTAATCATATTCTTTATAGTCCGCCCTCGTCATCTGAATTGCTCGTTTTCCCTCTGTAGAAATGCCATAGGTACTTAATATCTTTCTGGTTTCTGGATGAACCGGATTACCAATTTCCTCTGTACTGGTGGCTGCAGAAGCAATTATAAATTTATCACTCAGGCCTTTTTTCTTTACCATATTCTTAAATACAAATTCCGCCATTGGGGAACGGCAGATATTGCCGTGGCAGACGAATAATACTTTTATCATAGATCTATCGCTCCTTCATTTTAAATTTTCAGCATTTCACAATCTACGCAAGTCAATTGAGTTACATTCAGTTTTTAAAACGTTGTTCCTAATTTCTCAACATTCCTTGAATTAACTATTCCTTCTCTCCTATCGGATATACCCCTAATTAGAATAGAAGAGCCTTCATATATACTCAGTATATCATACCAAAGCTCTTCTTTCTATTGATTATGTTAGAATATATAGATAGATCAAATGTTGAGTTTATTCTATAAGAATACTGCCAATTTATGAAGACTGTCCATTTCGCTAACACCTAGTGACTGTTTATTTTCCTTCTCCGCGGTGATAACTCTCCAAAATGCTTCTTATATATCCGGTAGAAATTAGCCATATTATTAAACCCCGATTCCATCGCTATTTCACATATACTACCATCAGTCGTATCAATTAGTTCATTTACACGTTGTAATCGTAAATCCGTAACATAGTCAATAAAACTCCTGTCTATAACGCTTTTAAAGTATGAGCTGAAGTAGCTTTCGCTCATAAATACCAGATCTGCCACCTGCTTCAGAGTAATCTTCTCCATATAATGCTCATTGATATAGGAAAGGGCATTCTCCAATCGTTTCATATTGCTTCTCTTCTCTAAAATAGTTTCTGACTTGGCCATTAATAATCCATCGTTTTCATAATATCTGATAAGAAACGTTAAAATCCGTAAAACATCCGCCAATATTAATAGATGTGCTCCTTCAGACTTTTTTGTAGCTTCC
>JAQZBD010000190.1 GCA_029239235.1 Herbinix sp. | reverse complement strand
TATAGAGTCATTCCATTTAAATGTCAATATTTATTATAATAATTATGATATTTCTCTAAGATTTTTACTTTTTTATATGCATTATATCTATTTTATTTAAATTAAATTTAGTTTAAAGCTTAATTATTTACTTTTAGTTTATTTATTATTTATGTCAATCAAGCATACGAAGGCACAAAAGAGAATTTTAAGCTGGTTACGAGCTGCTTCTATAGACTAACTTTAATTTAATTGCATAAAAATAAGAGGTACCGTGAAATTAATTCTCACTGCACCTCTTATCATACCGACCTCAAATTTCTGCATAAATTCTATCCATTAAATCTTCTGGATCTAAGCCATGTACCATAGCTGCTTCCTCTAAGGTCTCTGCCTGAGCGGAAGGACATCCAAGGCAATGCATACCGATATCTAAAAGTACCGGGATAATATTTTGATCAGCGGAAATTGCCTGAGCGATTGTCATGTCCTTAGTTATACTTGCCATAATGTTGTTCCTCCTTAAATATTGAGATTGACGGCCTATTAAAATATAATTTATTTGTTATGGCCATTGTTATTATTTCCAGGAGGATCACTCCTCCTTTATATAAAGATTTTGCTTACTCTAAGCTTAGCTTATTATATGACATTGAAGATAAGCCGTCAAGCATGTGGATAACCTTTATATAAATTTAATTCATGACAAGTGAATCAGAATTCTGATTCACTTAATTTCTTAATAGTATAATTTACTTTATAGCATAGCTTACTTTGAGATAATTATACTTCCGATTCACTACTAATTCTGTGACTAAAATCACATTTTTTAATTAATTCTAATATTTAAGTACTCAGCATAAACAATCCTAATACAATTTTCGACATGTTTCTAATTTCCAAGTATATTTTTGTGAAAAGGCTTGTATTCTTTTCCTACATATATTAAAATATAATCGATTTTTATAAAAGGAGGTTTTGATTATGGCTTATAATATCAGCGATGAATGTATCAGCTGCGGCGCTTGCGCTGGCGAATGTCCAACCGGAGCTATCTCCGAAGGTTCCACTCACTATGAAATTGATGCAGATACTTGCATAGATTGCGGAGCATGTGCAGACACATGTCCTACAGGAGCAATTTCCGCTTAATCAGTTACATAGTTAGCAAGAGAGTGTAGCAAGATGTAGCTCTACGGATTTACTTGTTGCTAAAGTTTCTTGCTATAAACAAAGAGGATGCAAAACGCATCCTCCTTTTGTTTTTATATGTATACTTTGTTCTTACGAAAGAACTTTGATTTTTTCTTTTTATGTTCTGATGTTGCTGCTACTAACTGCCTGCCTTTCTGATAGTCTCTTAATACTGAATCAAATTTCTTAAACCGTTCCTCCTGTTTTTCTTCTTGTATCCGCATTAGATAGTTCATTTCGCGAACCACTCCATCAGTTACATTCATACCAACTTCTTCCGCTAATGCCTCATTGTTCTCTTTTAATGCTGATACAATGATGTGGCTCATAATCGCTTTAAACTGGTCCATTTTGGAACCGGTATCTTCTTTTATCTCATGATTTTCTTCGGTAATCAGGCTTGTCTCATCGTTTGTTTCTAAAGGATTTTCTTCATGTAATTGCTCCATACCTTGCTTGTCCTCCATTAGTCGTGTTGATTCAGATTCGAACATCTCTGTCTCATTATTATTTTCCAGGATCATTTTAATTGCTTTCAGCTGAAAGCCCTGCTCCTTCAAATACTTTACCCGTATCAACAGTCCAATATCCGATTCCTTATAGTAACGCTGATCCATTTCATTGCGGGAAATCGGGAGATCTAGCTCCTTCTGCCAGTTTCTGAGAACATGTGCTTCTACATCTACACGTTTTGCAGCTTCTGAAATCATATATCTTACTTCTTCCACTCTTACGTCCTCCCTTATTGCTGTAATTATTTTCCACTTTTTACATTATAACATAGCAATCCCCAATTGCAATACAATTTCCACATATTGGATTATAACTTATCGACAGAAAAAAAGGAAACTTCAAAGAAGTTTCCCTAATTCAACAGTTTATATCATAGTATTATGTTCACATTTCGATAATTGACCTACAAGACATAAATTCAGTGCAATTTATTATTCTTAATTATCTATTATTATCCCCTATAATGCTTCACTTTCCAGCATCCTATGCTCAATCTTTTTCTCAACGAGTTCAAAATAGATCGATATCTATCAACGCTCCAAATTTGTAAACTTGGTTAATCCTGCCTGCCATCCAAGTTTGACAGTACCTACCGGACCATTTCTCTGTTTACCTATAATAATCTCTGAAACTCCAGGCTCCTCTGTATCTCTGTTATAGTAGTCGTCACGGTAAATGAACATAACTACATCGGCATCCTGCTCGATCGCTCCGGATTCACGCAAATCCGAAAGCATGGGGCGTTTATCCGGTCTTTGTTCCACCGCACGGCTCAACTGGGAAAGTGCCACAACAGGCACACTTATTTCTCTTGCCAAAGATTTTAAGGATCTGGAAATATCCGAAATTTCCTGTTGTCTGGACTCATTCTTCTTACCACTACCCGACATCAGCTGCAGGTAGTCGATGATTACCAGTCCAAGATTTTTCTCCAGCTTTAACTTTCTGCATTTGGATCGAAGTTCCGTAATTGAAATTGCAGAAGTATCATCAATGACCAAATTAGAATTACCGACAATTCTTGCACTTTCCATAAGACTTGCCCAGTCATCCCCTGACAGGTTACCCGTTCTGATTGCCTGCGAATCAACTCTTGAATTCATGGCTAGGATTCTCTTGACCAACTGATCCTGAGACATTTCCAAACTGAAGATACAGGTGGTAACATTAGACTTTAAAGCAATATATTCTGCTATATTAAGTACGAAAGCCGTCTTACCCATAGAAGGTCTTGCGGCAATCAAAACAAGATCGGATGGCTGCAGACCTGCAGTCTTGTAATCCAAATCATAGAAGCCTGTTGCCAGGCCTGTTACACTACCTTGGTTCTTCGCCGCAGCCTCGATACTGTCAATGGTTCTAAGGACAACTTCTTTAATATCTGTGAAATCCTTGGCACCACGGGTTTGTGCAATGTCAAAAACCTGCTTTTCCGTCTTCTCCAGGATAACATCTAATTTCTCTTTATCCAGATAACACTCATTTGCCGTCTCTTCTGCGACTTTTATCAAGCGCCTGAGCACTGATTTATCTTTAACTATCTTTGCATAATATCCAACATTAGCCGAAGTTGGTACGGCTGTAACTAAGTCACGGATGAACTCCAGACTGCACACCTGTGGTGGTACATCCTTTTCCTTCAGCCTATCCTGTAAGGTAATTAAGTCAACCGGTCTTCCTTCATTATGCAATTCCACCATTGTTTCAAATAAGATAGCATACTGATTCTCGTAAAAATCCGAGCCAATTATGATTTCAGAGGCTGCAACGATGGCATCCCGGTCCATAATCATAGAACCAATTACGGATTGCTCCGCTTCTGCGCTATGAGGAAGTATTCTTTTTATAAATGATTCATCCATTGGTAAACCTCCTGGTATAGCTGACTAATAACTTATATAGCATCTACTTTAACTGTCAGCTCTGCAGTTACCTTCGGATGCAGCTTCACCTGTACGGTGTAGCTTCCTGCATGTTTAATCGCATCATTTAATTGAAGCTTCTTTTTATCAAGCTCCATATTGTACTGCTCTTTTAAAGCTGCAGCGATTTCCTTTGATGATACGGAACCGAAGGTCTTACCGCCTTCTCCTGCTTTTATTGTCATTTTAACAGTCATCTCACCAATCTTCTTACCAAGCTCCTGAGCTTCTTCTAAGATTTCTTTCTGCTTTTTAGCTTCAGCTGCCTTTTGATTATTCAATTCATATAAATTCTGCTTTGTGGCTTCCACACCTAATTTCTTAGGTAATATGAAGTTTCTTGCATAACCGTCATTCACCTTTACAAGCTCACCCTTTTTACCTAGAGCCTTAACATCCTGTAATAAAATAATTTCCATTTCTATCTCTCCTTTATCTCTTCTGGGATATTATCACTTTTTCCCAAGTTATTTATATTTCTCCTTCTTCAATCATATTAGCAAGGATTTCTTTTACCTTGCTAATAGCTTCGGGGATGGTTGTATTCTCTAACTGAGAGCCTGCCACGCTTAAATGGCCTCCGCCGCCAAGCTTCTCCATGATAATTTGAACATTCACCTCATCAATAGATCTGGCACTGATATAAATTTTGCCATTATAATCTGTGAGTACAAAGGTTGCTTTCATTTCATTAATATTTAATAGCTCATTTGCTACCTGAGCCCCTAGAATCATTGGACTTTCTACACCTTCCGCACTAGCGCAGACGGCAATAGCGTAATGCTTCATGAATACCTCAGTACTGCTGATGGCATCTGCCTTAATTTTGTAATCCACCATCTCACTACGGAAGCTTTTTCGTATTCTCGTAATATCAGCACCGCATTTTCTTAAATAAGCTGCCGCCTCAAAGGTTCTGACACCTGTTTTCGTAAGAAAATTATTCGTATCAATCATCAATCCAGCATAAAGGGCATCTGCTTCTAACGGCTTCATTCGCATATTGTTTCCGATATACTGCATTATCTCTGCTATCATTTCACTTGTAGAAGACGCATAGGGCTCCACATAGGATAATACGGCTGACTCAATGGGTTCATTGGTCTGTCTATGATGATCAAAAACCACAATTGTCTTTGTGTAATCTAAGAGATCTGCACATTCCAAGTAAGAAGGTCGATTCACATCCACAATAACCAGAAGGGTATTACCATCTACTATTTCCTTTGCCTGGTCATTTTTTAAGAAGATATCTTCCTCATAATCCGCATTCCCCACAAATTTATTCATCATCGGGCGCAGGGATGAGGTTACTTCATTTATAACAATATACGCCTTTTTATTAAAGGATTTGGCAATACGATATACACCGATTGCAGAGCCAAAGGAGTCAATATCCCCTACCTTATGCCCCATAATTACTATCTTATCCTTCGCTTCAATAAACTCTCGGAATGCATGAGCCTTTACTCGTGCTTTAACACGGGTGCTCTTTTCCACCGAGGCACTCTTGCCGCCGTAATAGGAGATCTTCTCCCGGTCTTTCACCACCGCTTGATCTCCACCTCTACCCAGTGCCAGGTCAATTGCTGCCCGGGCAAACTCATAGCTGCTGATAAACGTATCTGCATTAACTCCGAGACCAATACTGATGGTCACAGACATTTCATTCCCGATATTGACCCCTCGAACCTCCTCCAGTAAAGAAAACTTACTGGATTGTAGCATGGGAAGATATTTTTGCTGAAATACAAAGATATATTTATCCTTCTCCAGCTTTTTAATAATCGCATCCACACCCTGCATGTATTTATTAATCTTACGATCAACTAATGCGGTTAAAAGGGAGCGTCTGACTTCATCAATACTTTCCAGTGCCTCCTCATAGTTATCGATATATAATAAGCCTGTAACTAAACGCTGCTCTTTTGTCTCCTTTTGTAACAGCTTGATCTCTGTCTCATCAAACAGATACATGGCAATTAAGGCATTTTTATTGTCCCAGGCACTTTCCATGTCGTGCATATTCCAACTGGACTCCTCTTCAAAGTCAGGTGCAATCACCTTACGAAGCAGCACCTTATAATTACGGCCATGCAAGCTAATATGCAGAACTTCATCCTTTTCCTTCTTAGGAAGCCGATCCACGGTAATATCCGGAATCACATTCGTAATCGAATGACTGGCAGCACTTTTCTCATGGATGATATCCATAAATTCATCATTTCCCCATTGCATTCTTCCATCAACATCAAGTATTGCATAAGGAACGTAAAGCTCCTTCAAGAGCCGTTTCTGAACCTGACCATATTCCATGGCATAGCGAGCCAACTCTGCTGCTATCTTATGCCTTTTAGAAAAAAATACAGTCATAGAGATTACAAAGTAGACTGCTACAAATCCTGTCATTACAAATCCTGCTTTTGCATCAATCACATAAATACTCAAATTTAGGCACAGTAATAAAACAGTCATAATAACCGGCCATAGCATATATGCTCTTAGTGCACCTTTTAATTTAAATTTTCCACTCATTCAAAGGACTCCTTCAGGACATTCATACTGTATTATTTAAAAAATGGTTGACATTTATATCTGCAACTAGTGATAAACCAATATAATCCATGGGTTTACCTCATATAGTATACCATCAATCTTACAGCTTTTAAAGATATAATTGCAAAAACGGAATTACTGTACTTTTCCACCTATTCCTTTTTTAACGCACGTGCAAACAATTTAGGTGACATGAGTAAATCAAATAACAATTTCAGCCATTTATTGGCTAGTAAAAAGGTAAGTAAAACACTGCCTATTAAGACGCCAACTGCCAGTAATTTAGGACCCTCCTTGACCAGTGCAAAAAATCCAGCATAGGCTAAGGCATTTCTTACCCAGATATGGGTCATATATACCTGCATCGTACGTTCTCCCAAAGCAGAAAAGAACAACTTACAGCGAGGTACTAATAGCATAACAGATATAGATACCACTATCGACACCAGATACCATATTCCACGAATAAAAAAGCCATATTTTGCGAGCCCCTTTAAGGATATAGCGTAGGGCGAAGATCCGTAGACGATATTTTTAACAGGACTTAATTCCTTCCAAAACAGAGCTATTACAAGAAATATTGCCACTAATATAATTATTGCGGGAATTCTTATTTTTTTATCCAGAAAAGTCTCCAATTTTTTTCCCGGCAAACAAAAACCCATAATAAAAAATGGAAAGAACACAAAAATACGCGATAGAGTGAACACATTATCAATACAGCTTACATATCCAACAAGCATTCCGATACACAAGGAGCCTGCAAGCAGGTAGCCGGTTTTAATTCTCTCTAATAAGGGTACGGACAGATACCAAACGCACAGCGCCAATAAATACCAGGGTGCATTGGAATCCTGAAACAAACTTAGGTGAGCTTTGCGTCCAAATAGGATTTCAAGCAGAACATTTCCGAATTTGAAAATAAAATACATCAGGAAAACTACCATGATTTTGTCCACTCGGAGCTTTCCGCCTGCATTTAATCTCTTCGCCAGAAAACCGTTAACGAAGATAAAACAAGGCATATGAAACAGATAAATAAAATGTGTTAGATATTTAATATCATTAATATAGAATAATTGTAATGCAAAATGACTGATTACAACAAAGGTTATCAATATGAATTTCAGATTATCCAGGTAATAGTTTCGTGTTTTTACTGTTGTATCAGCGGCTGCAGCCGGATGATACCATTCATTGATCCATCGAATCATTTCCAACCTCCAAAGGCGTATTTCCCTTTATAACTGTTTCTTTTATCTCGAACAAAAATCATGTTTCTAATTTCTATTCCAATTTTAACTATGCTAAAAAATTCCCCATTATTTTTCCATTATATCAGATATCCCTGATTTTACATAATATTTTTTATATAGGACTAACCCAAGAACTCAATATAAAGTATTACACCTGCAAAAACAAAAAACACCTGAACCGAAATCCAGATGTCTTTTAAAGTATTATATGATATATCTTATATCTTTCTTTTTTTATTTCATTTTATCTTATATTATTCTTATCTTAAATCACATGAATCATTCTTTTATTCCTTGAATAGTCCTCGCTTACGCCGCCACCAACTTTTTCTTATCCGCTTTTTTTGTACTGGCAA
>JAQZBD010000189.1 GCA_029239235.1 Herbinix sp. | reverse complement strand
GACAAAGATACTATTCCCATATACCTGAACAAAGTTTGTGCTAAATACTGTCTTTAGATTTGTTAAAAAGTAATTACTTGGTAATACCGGTAATCCTTTATATAAATCATTGGTGTAATAGGTTGACATAATTACGACCATGTAAAAAGGAAACAGCGAAATAATTGTTATAATTCCAAGATATAAATACAATATTACATTGCCAATATTTTTCTTCATCCTATTGCTCCTCTTTTCTTGTCATCACCTTTAGTTGTATCAAGGATACTGCAAATATAATTAAAAATAATGAAAATGAAACTGCTGCTCCGTATCCAAGCATCGAGTTAGATTTAAACGAATCATCATAGAACTTCCATATTACAGATAATACGGAATATTTTGGTCCGCCTACATTAACAACTCCTGCCGTCCATCCAGTAAATAACTGGTAAGGTTCATCAAATAATTGCAGACCTCCAATTACCGAGGTTAAGGCCAGAAATATGGTTGTATTCTTTAATAACGGAATCGTAACTCTAAAAAATATCTGTATCTTCGTCGCACCATCTATTTTTGCTGCCTCATATACTTCTGAGGAAATGGCGGTCATACCGGATAGGTATATCGTCATGTAATATCCAAGATTTCTCCATATAATCATGAGAATTACGATACCTCTGGCGGACCATACGTGCTCCAGCCAATAATATTTTTCACCTATCATGCCAAGGGAGGTAAGTAACTGATTTGCATAGCCACCGCTATAATCAAAGATATAGGAAAAAACAAATCCGATCGCTACGGGTGTTGTAATATATGGAAAGAAATTAATTGTTTGAAACAATCTTTTTCCTTTTTTCAAATTGAACAGTAAATATGCTAAAACCATGCCGCTAAATATTGCAGTTGGTGTTGCGATTGCCATAATCAAAACGGTATTTCCCACAGATTTTTTAAATAAAACGTCTCTTGTAAAAATTTTTATGTAATTATCAAATCCAACAAATACTTTTTCTCCAATTCCATTCCATTGATGCATACTAAGAAAAAATGAATAGATAACCGGATATAAATTGAACAATAAATATGCGATGACAAATGGAGCTGCAAATATAAATGGCCAAACGTTTTTTGAAATTTTTCTTTTTCTTACCATTACGTTCTTCCTTCCTCATTCTAAAAGATAGGCTGCCTCAACTTAATTTTATCATTGAGGCAGACCTTATTTAAGTCTTTGTCTATGAAACTATTTTACCTCTGCATCCATTGCTTTTAAACTAATCTCATCTTTATACAGTTCTATTGCATCTGCTGCTGTTAGACTCATATCTGTGGATAAGGTAGGATTTAATTTGTTAAATACCTCATTTACAACTGTTTCGTAGGTAGTCTCTTTTTGACTTGCTTTAATGTTTGGTATGATTTCTTCTACGAAATATTTCGCTAAATTTTGTCCGCCAAAAAATTCATCATAAGCACCAGCCTGGTTGTAAATTGCGTCTTCACCTACGTAACACTCTTTTAAGGAAGAATATTGTCCGATTACATCTCTACTAACTACACTTCCTTCAACAGAGAAATAAGTCCATTTTAAATAAGCAAAAGCAGCTTCTTTATTGGGTGAATCTTTGTAGATACTAATTGAGGTTCCACCCTTTGTATAACCACTTTCCGGAGCTTTTGTAAGTCCCCAATTGCCTGCTCCCTCTGGATCATTTGCAGCTACGTGCCATTCACAGCTCCAAGGTGCTGATGGGAAGAAGATAGTTTCAGCTTCTGCAAATTCAGCATTCCAGCTTGGTGTATCTAATTCATTATCACCGATGATTTTTGCATCTCTCACTTTAATTGCAGTATCTAATGCCTTAGACATTCTGCTTGTAATATCAATGGTATTTCCATTTACATAATCTTGGCTGTTTTGTCCTTTTGTTGCATATAAAACATCACCGAAACCTGCCAGCATCTTAACTTTTCCATTACTCTTCTCTGCTACCAGCTTACCTGTTTCAATAAATTTATCCCAGGTACTAATCATCTCATAAATTTCAGCTGTGTCATCTGTGCCCAGGTACTCAATTGCTAAATCTCTTTTATAAGCAAATCCAGCCGGTGCGATTGATTGATCGACTCCCACTAATTTACCGGTGGAATCTGTCATACAATCTACCAAATAATCAAACATATCCGTTTTTGCGATATTATAAGGAGCCGCCTCGAGATCCTCAAGAATACCCATATCAAATAATTTACCTCTCCAAGCACCTTCCCCTAGAATAATATCAGGAACACCAGTACCGGTAGCCAGTGCACTTTGTAACTTTTGCATATAATCCCCATGTGCAACCGTAACATAGTTTACTTTAATATTTGGATATGCTTTTTGGAAATACGGATACATCTTTTCTTCATATGCTGTATTCCAATCCCAAATTGTAATCTCACCTTTTGTGTCAGCCGTGATATTAAAGTCACCGCTTGCTTCCTCCTCAGTTGTTCCCCCATTCGTAGAATTTGTAGCCCCAGTATCTTTTTTTGTGCTGCAACCCACAAGGCTTGTCATAACCATTGTAAGTACTAGCAAAGTACTTAATACTTTTTTTAGTTTCATACTTCTCCATTCCCTTCTGTAAATTTGATAAGGTAATTCTAATATAAGTTCTACCATTCATCATTATAATAAAACGGTTATTTTATATAAAAAACGGCTATTTCAAAATAAAATAACCGTTTTTTATATGCAACTATGGATATATTTCCAAAAAATTCAATACAGTTTTATCTTATTCTATCATTTTGTCCAATACTGGTATGGATATGAAAACCTTAGTTCCTACCTTTTGCTCGCTGGTAATTTCAATGGTGTAATTATTTCCATATATGAATTCCAGACGCTCTTTTATATTGGAAAGCCCAATACCTCTTGTTTGATTGGAACCTTTCGCTTTTTGTTTCTTAAGAAAGCTCCTATTTAAGGTTTCCTCATCCATACCGATTCCATTATCCTGAATACATAATTCAATTCTGTCCTTTTCTTCCTGATCTGTCATTCTTTTAATACTCACTGTAATCTGACAAAAATGTTCACTTAAGCATACGCCATGGAATAATGCATTTTCAACCAGGGGCTGTATCAGCATTTTGGGAATGAATTTCTCTAATAGACTATCATCGCACATAACAATGAATTCAAACATATCCGGATATCGATATTTTTGTATTCTCATATAATTTTTTACAATTTCTATTTCTACTGAAGTGTAATCACAGATGGAATCCTTCCCTATTTTCACCGAATCTTGTAATACCTTAATGAGTGAGTATGTGACGTCTTCAACTGCTTCTGTTTTATCCGCATGAGCCATGTAGATTACAGTATTTAACGTATTATAAATAAAATGAGGATTGATCTGATTCATCAGCAGTTCTAATTGAAGATTTTTCTTCGTCTTTTCATATTGTATCGTCTCCTCAATTGATTTTTCAATCTTAGTCGTCATATGATTAAAACCTGCCGCTAGTTCTTCGATTTCATCGTTACTATGCACGTTAACTTTAATCTTGTAATTACCTTTAGATACAAGTTTCATACCTTCTGTTAACTGTTTCATTGGATTTATAATTCCGCTTAATATTGGTATTAAAATCATGACTATAATCATAAATCCTAATACAAGCGCCCCAACAAAGGCAATCATGATCGGTGTAATGGTTTGAAATAGCTTAGATTTTGATATGGACACAATGGTCTTCCAATTACTATTCTTATTGATATTAAGGATATAAATATATTTGTCTTCCTTTATCATTTTAGAGGTATCACTTTCAATTAATTGCCGGTATACCTCATTATCCAGTGTTACATCTCCGTAATATACATCATTTTCTTTATTTAAAAGAATTACGCTGTCAAATTCACTTTCTCCCTGCTTCATAATATCTACAATAGAATCATAGGAAACATCCAGAAATAAATAGTTTATTTGACCAGAATTTTTGATATTTTTATATCGGGCTATATAAGTGATTACATTCATTTTTTTATTAATATTATTCGCATATACTTCATGAACATTGGTAAAACGTCTATTTTCCTTTTTTTCCAATTCCCTCTGATTTAGCATCGCCTGAATATAGTCAGAGACATACTTCCTGTCCAGATTTGCACTATTCGTAAATGCAACTCCATCATCCCGAAGCATCGATATCCCGGTTAGATACTCATTAATTACAACAAACCTTGTTAAAACTTCTTTCATATTATAAACGTCTTCATTAATTTCTGCCAAGCTATCTTGATGATCCACATAAGTATATTCTGCTACCGCTCGATCCGTTATAATATAATCCGCTATATAGGACATTTGATATTCGATCGAATCCAGTTGGTCTGATATTTCATTCAAACGTTCTTCATTATCTTGAATAGCACTGTCTAATAGAATT
The DNA here is from genome assembly GCA_029239235.1 of Herbinix sp. Lineage (GTDB taxonomy): Bacteria > Bacillota > Clostridia > Lachnospirales > Lachnospiraceae > Mobilitalea. Next base: position 3,112 of record JAQZBD010000189.1, on the reverse strand, counting down.
TTACTAAAATATTGATATACCACAATGCCAAGGATTAGAATGATGCTTGCAATTACTATCATACAACTGAAAATAATCTTTGTCTTAATGCTGGTTCTCTTCTTTACTTTCATTCCTTCACCCGTGCCTTTCACTTTTTGATGACCTATTTAAAAAGTGAATAGGCCTTAATAAATAGTGTGAAGCATAGAAATTCTTAGGTGGCGTACTTTGGCGCCTTAGAATTTTTCTTCACACTTTCACCTATAATCCTGCGGATTCATTCCCGTTACTTTCTTAAATACTGCACTAAAATAAGTACCGGAGCGATATCCTACCATAGAAGCAATTTCATATAGTTTATATTTATCCATCAAAAGCAGTGATTTGGATTTTTCTATCCTGAATTCGGTTAAATATTCAACAAAACCCTTTCCTACTTCCTCCTTAAATATATGCCTTAAATAATCGCCGCTTACATTAACCGAATCTGCAACCTGCTCTATTTTAATATCATACTGATAATTATTATGAATATATTTCATCGCCTCCATAATTTTAGGTGTATAATGTACCAGCTGCTTTTCTTTTACTTGGTCGATTGCTGTTTCAACCTGATAGGCAATCCAAGCATGCATCTCCGCAGCAGAATAGATGGAGTTTATCTCGGTGGCATTGGTTTCATATATGGTCTTCAATTGATGTTCTTCCAGAAAATAATTTACAATTATAATTAATCGATTACAAAAATAATGAAATGCCTTTTCATCATAATTTCTAATACAGATACCAAAAAACATATCAATTTCTTTCAGAATCGGATCTACTTCTTCTTTTATGAAAGCTTCTTGGATTATTTTTAGGATTTCATCAATCTTATTTTTTCCCATTTCTCCTTTTGTCATAATATCTCTTCCATAAAGAATCTTGTTTTTATCATAGAAAACAAGATATTTTGATACCTTTTTTAAGTCATTATAAATGTTTGGTAACTCATCAATATTATTAAATACAATGGATGGAAGGATGGAAACCGTTCTATCATATTGCTTAAACACATATCTTTGCAATCCATATGCCGCTATATAGGTATCATCTAATATCTGTCTTTGACTTATCATAGGTTCAAATACTTTGAGCGCCAGCCACTTGCCATTACCAAGATAGATTGCCAGCATATTCTCATAATTTAATTCCATATAATTAACAATGGATTCCTCTTTGATATTATCATATTGCTCCTTGGTATTCACAAATTGAAACGGAACATCCAGGACTACCAGATAGGATATGATATTCATTTTATCAGCATGAAGAAGTTTCCTGATCTCTTCTTTTTCTTCCACCGTGATGATATCCGGCATAGATATATATTTACTAACTAACTGACCTAAGATAACTTTGTCTTTTTGTTTATGCTCAGTAAGCTTCTCTTTTAAACCTTCTAGTTCTCTTGTTAAATTGTCAGCTTTAATCTCGTGCTTTAACAGATAGTTGGAAACTCCTATATTCAACGCCTTTTTGGCATAGTCAAAATCACCATAGGAAGTTAATATTAAAATCTCTAAATCTTTATTGATAGCTAACGCCTTTTCACTGAATTCTAAGCCATCCATCCCGGGCATCTTTATATCTACAAATATAATATCTACCAGTTCTTTTTTTAGATAATCCAGACCCTTCGCTGCACTGGTTAATGCTGTAACTATTTCAAAACCCAGATTGTTCCAATCCACTAAAGTTTTCATATAATTAAGAGCCATAATTTCGTCGTCAATTAACATTACCTTAAGCACTTTTAGACTCCTCTCTATTTTATCCCATATCGGTAGTTGCGAACTTAAATCTATAGGAAAGAATAAGCAATATTTCTAAGCTTACGAATTAATGCCGGATTCGAATATTCACATCGTTGTACCATGAAAATGAATGTAAATTCATCCGTTGGATTCACTGTAAAATATGGTCCTGTCCATCCATCCCACCCGAATTCACCGACACACCCACTACCTCCACTATGGGAAGGATCTAAATTGACTCTCATAAAGTTACCATAACCGTAACCTTCTAAAGTCTCAAAATATACAGTAGCTCTTTGTTTCTCTGTTAGCTGATTGCAGGTTAGTACTTCCATAGCCTTTTTACCAAGTATCTGTTTATCCTGATATCTTCCACCATTCACTAGCATATTAGTAAATTTTATATAATCATCCATGGTTGAAAGTAATCCTGCACCACCCGATTCAAATAACGGCGGCTCCAAGCACTTTGTCAGGCATAGATGTCTGTTCTCTTCTGGTTCTAACGAATGTTTGTCCTCTTTTTCTATATATCGATATAGCTGCGCAAGACGGTTTTGTTTTTCTTTCGGGACATAAAATCCAGTATCCACCATTGCAAGCGGGTCAAAGATTTCAGATTGATAAAATTCACCAAGAGATTTACCGGATACTACTTCTATGATTGCTCCCATCACATCAGAACTTAAGCCATACCTCCATCGATCACCCGGATGAAAAGCAAGCGGTTGCTCTGCGATTAAATCACATAACTCCTTCGTAGGAATCTGATTTCCATGATTAATTTCATTTTGTAAATGATCAAATAGCTTTTGCATATAGAAACCGGCCGGATCAGGATCCGGATATACTAAACCTGATGTCATACTTAGTAAATCTCTGACCAGTATCTCCCGATTGGCATCTACCGGCTTCCCGTTATTAAGAACCTTCATATTCTTAAATGCCTTGAGATATTCACTAATCGGTGTATGTAAATCGATTTTACCTCGTTCCAGTAAAATCATAGATGCCACGGCCGTAATCGGTTTCGTCATAGAATAGAGCCGAAATATCGTGTTGTTTTCAATGACCCTCTTACTCTCAAGATCAGCATAACCATAATTTTTACGGAATACTTCTTCCTTTTTATAAGTAATACAAACAGCAGCACCAGCCAATTCATCCTTTAAAATTTCATGGTCTAATAACTCTGATATACTTTGTTCCACTTGTTTAAACCTTTGTGTATCCATCATTTTAAATACTCCTAGTCGCCTTATTTTCGAATTATTTTCATCTTAACATTAATTTAGTGAAATTTAAATCCTTTCTTGTTAGGGTGGTATCTATTT
>JAQZBD010000188.1 GCA_029239235.1 Herbinix sp. | reverse complement strand
TGCTGAAATTGCACTTGTTTCATAATAATGCTACACTAAATTTCTTAATTAATGACTATATAATTTCTTAAATTTTCCTTACGATTATGTTAAAATTTTCATTTATTTGTTAAATCATTAACAATCGGTCCTCCTACCTCACTCTTAACAATTTCTATAACCATTTACCACTGTTCTTATCTTCTATAGCATTAATAATCCCTCTTATGTTCCCACCACAATACGCTGCACTTTTTCCTCTTACATCAATTCCCCCTTATGCTCCAATCTATGATTAATAAAGCGTACAAAAATCAACTTCAAATAGGCTCCTACCGGTACCGCAAGTAACATCCCCAAAAAGCCTCCCAGTGCACTACCAAAGATTAAGGAAATTATGATAATCAACGGATGGATTTTTATTGATTTGCTAAGTAGCTTGGGTCCAATTAAATTACCATCAACTGCTTGAATGACAAACAGTGCAATTAATGAAATGATCAGCGTTTTCATATCCCGATTCATCAAACACACAATCGTTGTGCTAATATAAGCAACAATAGGCCCAAAATACGGAATTATATTACCAATCCCGGCAAATATTCCTATTACAACTGCAAACTTTACACCAGTAATGGACAAAACAGCACTGATTAATATCATCATTACAAATGCATCGATCAACTGCCCCCTGATATAACCAGAGAAAACATTATCCAAATCATGCATCGTGCTCCTGATTCTTTTATTCGCCTTTGCACTGAATAACGCCTTGCATACTTTGTGTATATATGTCAGAAACATTCTTCCGTCGATCATAAAGTAAAACCCAATAATAAAACTAAAAATAATCGTGGTCATATAACTTGAAATATTAGAAATGGAAGATAAGGTTGATTTAGCAAAACTGGTCAGGTTGTTAACTACGAATACAATTGCTTCTTCCACATATTCTTTAAATTCCTGGGATTGGATGTTCAAATCATTCATTTTGGTTAATATCGTGTAATAAAATTCGTTTAAACCATTCAAATATTCTTGTCCCAACTTTATGATATCATCTAAATTAGCTAAACGTAATTGATCCGTCACCGTAAATACGAGCAAAGAAATTAAACCTGAGGCCGCAATCACCAAAAGCATAACCGCGGTTAATGCAGCCCAGGTTCTAGGTGCTGAAAATTTTTGCAACGGTTTAATAATTTTTAATTTCCGATACTTTCTATCGAAAAAATTAACAACCGGATCCATTAGGTAAGCAAAGACAAAACCAAATATCACCGGTTTTACCACCCTAAGAATCCAGTTGAGTTTTTCTATAAACATGCGGGTGATTTGAGGTGCGCTTTTTAAGATTAAGCTTAGCGAATAAATGATCGCTACCGTAACAATGACATACAGAGAAATCTGCATGTATTTTTTATTAATTCTATCCTTCCAATTCATCAGCTGGTAATCGTACCCCTTTCTCCATATCCTAAAAAGTGGAGGATACAATCAACGGTATTATCCATACCGGCAAAATCACTCCTTATTGACAAGTGATAGTTCTCCGCTCTACCCCATTTCTCATTTGCATGATAATTGTAGTAATTTGCTCTTCTTTTGTCTGTTTTTAGGATTTCTTCTTCTGCCTTATGCTCTTTTAAATTATAAAGTTTAACCGCCCTTTTCTTTCGAGCCTCTAACTCTGCCCAGATAAAAATATGAACTACATTTGGTATATCCCGTAATATATAATCAGCACACCGGCCTACGATAATGCAGGGACCTTCCGATGCAACTTTGCGTATTACATTGGCTTGTGCAAGATAAAGCTGGTCATCTAACGATAGGTGGGTAAAACCGATGTCCTGATTACCGTATGCATTCATTCCCATCGCAATTGAATAAAGAAGACTGTTGGATGCTTTTTTTTCCGCATTCTCAAATGCCGCTTCTGAAAAACCACTTTCTTTTGCTGCTCTGGTTATTAGCTCGTTATCATAAAACGGAATTTCTAACTTCTTTGCTAATTTTGCACCAATTTCTCTTCCGCCGCTTCCAAACTGCCTACTTATGGTAATAACTTTGTTCATCGTTGATCACTCCATTCCATATAAGTTCAAAATTTGATAACTATAGTATACCATATATTACATATTGAAAGAAGCCACTTTTACAGATAATTCAGACAAAAAGAATGAATTTTAAGTAAACTTTCTTACCAAATGACTGTTTGTTGTAAACTTCGTGATATAGACTTTGATGAAAGGATTCTACACTCTGTAATTCCTGAGAAGTAATCCTTCCCCTACCAAACCGTGCTTTGCGTACCGTCTCCATTAAATCAGAAAAAGACTCCGTCGTTATATAGGGACAATGCTGCCTGACAAACTCCTCCCCATCTTCCAATCGCACATGCTTTGGTATGCCATGGCAGGCAATGAGTACTTTTTCTATTTGTGCGAACAAATATAGTGCTTTTCTGTTTCGATTCTTCGTGTTCTTAATTCTTCGTATCTTCTTCCTTCTCAAAAATAGAGCAGCGACAGAAACCAATGATAAAAAAACAATTGCAATTGCAAGAAGCCAACCATCTGCTTGCTGCTTCTGCTCCTTGTCGGCATCCAACTTTGTCTGTGTTGTATCCTCCTTATTCGGATTAGTTTCTATATTGTCTTTTGGTATATCCGGAGTTGGAAGCGGCTCCTCTAGGGCTGCTACTTCATCCTCCTTCTCCTCTTCCTGTCGATTCATATCCTCTCCAATGGTTGCCATATCCTTCACAACAGTATTATTATATTCAACTGCAGAACCCGGTGTAAACTCTACCGGAATCCATCCGCAACCATCCACATATACCTCAACCCAGGCATGTGCATTATAATCCCTGACCGAAATTACTGTTTGAACCACATGATTAACACTGGAGCCTTTCTCTGACCAATAAGTAACATCCTGAGTGTTGTCTTTCTGACTCTGGATGACATCGGAGCTTGTGACAGCATAACCTTCCACATATCTGGCCGGAATGCCCATAGCCCGTAGGATCAGGGTGGCTGCTGAGGCATAATGAGCACAATATCCTGTCTGATTTTCATATAGGAAATACTCTACATAATCTTTTCCCTCCGGAAGTTTTCCCGGAGAAAGCGAATATTGTGTGTTTTGCTGTAGATAATTTTTTACATACTCTATCTGTTCTGTGATGCCAATCATGGCAGTCTTCGCCTTCAAGGAACCAAACTCCCTCTTAAGGCGTTCCAACCCAGTCTTTGGCATTTGGGTATATGCCTGATAGACATAGTTACGGTAAAGCTTTTCATTGGTTTGGTATTCTCCTAAGTCCCTCTGTATAAGATTGGAATAGGAGGTATAGGCAGAGGATCCAAGCGCAATATCAAAGTAATAATTCAATTCATATTGTTTCTTCTTCTCTGTAGGCGCCGCATATAAATCCTGAAGATATTTTAACTGGTCCAATGGATCATAATCTGTAAAATAAGGTGCATAAAGATATTTTTCATTGGCAGCCATATATTCTATGTTCATTTTACCAAAATAATAATGAAACTTAGGTGCATTAACGTTGTTGTCCGCTTCTGCCTTTCTGCTCTTGAAATGATTCAGCAACATACTAACCTGATTCACCGGAGTAAATTTCTCTATGGAGATCTTCTTCCACAGATCTTGATATAGCTTCCCTGTCGCTTTGGAGTGTCCCTCCCATTTATCTCCAGTATATACACTTCCCACATAACCTTTTAGGTATATCCCCTCTGTGATAGAGGTAAGCGGTGCCGTAACTCTTAGATGCTCCGTGTCGGTATATTTCACCTGTCCTGTCTTACCAAGCTCGCCACCACTTAAGCCCCCAACCGAAACACTACGTCCGGGGAAATGAAAATCAGAAAGCTGATTTGTAAAATCTTCTATTGTAAGATTAAAAAGAACGGATTGCATATCCGTTTTTATCTCCTTTATTTTTCCAAACTCCTCATACTCCTGTGGTGTAACAACAATTTTCATTAGGAGAAACAAAATGGCACCCATAAGACTTAACCAAACCGCAGCCCTGCTATTGATTCTGTGGAGTAGTGTTTTTTGCTCCGGATTCAAGGTGTGGTGTAGGGAGTAACCGGAATGAGTTAGATAAAGCACCGAAATAGCGTATGCAATTAAGTATCGCTCGGAAGGAATTATTCCAAGTAAGAAACTACCGGATACCGGGAGTAATAAGATAAGGCTACACAAATTAACACACCGGTTCCGAACAATAGCCACCGAAAGCAAGGTCACCATCGGAATAAGTACCAGAATCATAAAAAGTGTAGTATCTGCAGCAGCAACAGAATAATCTGCTTTAAATTTTAGGCTTTGAAAGCCATAATAATCCGACATCCGATTTAATACAAGATTCTCCAGAATATAAAAGCCATTCTGAATTCTAGGTAATCGACTATAGAAGAAAAGCCCATAAAACAGCGCTCCGAAAAACAATTTAATTCCATCATAAGAAGGATGGAGGCATAACAGAAATAGAATGCCAGCGATAAGGAGTACGGCTACATGGATATAAGTATAATTTACCGGCACCGTTAAACTTTCTAAGAGCACCGATATTGAACTCCAGCTGCCTATGATAATTGCCAACAACTGGAAGAGTCTTACGGATATGGGGAAACCCGGTTTTTTCTCGTCTATTATTAAAACAGAACTATCCATGATAATCCCGTCCTCAAATCTATGGCTCATAGCCTCACCACCATTTCTAGCTCAATCTTAATTGTTCCATGTCTCTTTTTACATTATGGGTATCGATGGACCATAGCTCCATTCCCAATGCTGTTGATTGCTGAAGAATTTCGTCCGACTTATCTTCCTGTTCATATTCATTATCACCTACATAGATCATCTGCCTGCGAAATGCCTTGATGATTGCAAGTGAGTCCAATCGCTGCTCGGAAACTGCTCCGGTCACATAATACAAATTCGTATATTGTTCGTTTGGATGCTCTGCCAAATATGCTAACGATGCATCTGTAAACTCGGAATAAGGCTTTGCTTGCAACAGTCCATCCACTGCTTCAAATAAATCCTTCTCCTTTCCCACCCGAATGCGTCTGCAGGCTCCCTGTCCCTCATCAAACCACGCAAAATAATGCATTTGGCCTTTGCTTAATAGCGAATACGATAATGATAATGCACTCTCTAAGATTGCATCCATAAACGATAACAAATCCTTTTCTTTCGGTATATTTAGGTTCACAAATAGAAGCACAGAACAGTTGAGTGGATCACTAAACTCCTTAATCATTAATTGATCCTGCTTTCTGCTGAGCTTCCAATGAATTCTTTGCGGCCTGTCACCTTCCCGATATTCCCGAATAGCGAATACCTCGGATGGGTCATCTCCGCTTTTTGCCTGTGAATAATAATCGCTTTCCATCATTCTCATATGGTTGTTCGAGATCTCATTCTCCGGCAATTCATAAAAGTTAGGTAATACCGCTACCTTAAGTACCCCCTGAATTTTTTTCTTAAGGGAAAATAATTTTAAGTAATCATAAATGCGTATCCCTTTTAGTGAAATTTCTAAATTTCCGGTGTACTCTGACATTAGGTTACAGATGACAGAGGTTTTTGTCCTTCCATCTAGAGATACCGTAAAATCTTTCTTATAACACACGGGAGAAAATCCATTCTTGTATGATAGATAGATTTTAAGATTCGAAATTGGAAATATACTTGGATTTTTAATCTGTATTGAGATTGGTATCATTTCCCCTTTGGCTACTACATGTACGACTGAAACTAATTCAGCATTAACTCTTCCGTATACATAGCTTAAATGCGCAAATAAGAGGAAGGGCATGGCGGCCAATGCCAGAAAAATAATACTCATGTAATATTCATTATATAAAATGGATAACAAACCGATAGCGGCTAAAAGGGACAGATACCGCAATATAGTTCGAAGCATCAACACACCTGTGCCTTTCTAAATCTCTAGGACTCCTTTGTTATAATTCTTGGAGCCTTGACGATACGTAAAATATCTTCCAGAAGATTGTCCACCGTGATATTATTTACTCGTGCCTTTGGCTTGAGGATCATACGGTGTGCCGCAACATCTTTAAAAATGTATTGAACATCCGAGGGTATTACATAATCCCTTCTGCTCAAGAATGCAGTTGCTTTCACCATATTCATCAAGGCCAAGGATCCTCTCGGGCTCACCCCCAGCTCAATTAACGGGTTCTCTCTGGTCTGCTGTACTAATAACGTAATATATTCATAAATAGAATCGTGAACAAAAACGTCCTCCACTAAGTTTTGCATTGTTAAGATATCTTCTTTCTCAACAACTCGCACCACATTATCCAATGGATTCGTGTTCTGCCGTTCCTTTAATATTCCAATTTCACTCTTTCTGTCCGGGTAGCCCATGGTAAGGCGCACCATAAAACGGTCAAGCTGTGATTCCGGAAGCATCTGTGTACCAATGGAACCAATGGGATTTTGCGTTGCCATAACCACAAAAGGTTTCGGTACTTCTCTGGTAATACTATCTACGGTAACCTTTCCTTCTTCCATGACTTCCAGCAATGCTGACTGCGTCTTGGAGGAGGTTCGATTAATTTCATCTGCTAGAAAAAGATTGCAAATGATTGCACCTGGCTTATATTGATAACTCTCCCCGTCCTTATTCAGAAGATGAAAGCCAACTACGTCCGTAGGTAAAACATCGGGTGTAAATTGTAGGCGGTGGTGTTCAAGTGCCATTGCTTTGGAAAATGCCAATGCCAAAGTTGTCTTGCCCACGCCGGGATGATCCTCTAATAATATATGACCTTTTGCTAAAATAGCAGTAAGTACTTTTCCTATAATAACTCTTTTTCCGATCACAACCTTACCAACTTCATCCATTATTTGTATCGCTTTTCCATTATACGGCACCATATTACCCCACACTTCCTCACGTTTTAATATCTCGTTTATTATAACATATATTTACAAGAATTCAATTATATTAAGCGATCTTAAGGAATAAACCTAGTCATACCAGATACCGCTACCTCCTTCCCATGATCTTTCTTCTTTGTCCCGACCCAAAAATAACCTGTCCTTTTTTAAGTATATTTTGTGAACTGTTTGCTTTTGTATTGACTTATCCTAAGAAATGTATAAAATTATCATCATGAGAATACTATGGAGGTAGCAAAAACGTGAATAGAAAAATCAAAAACAGAAGTAAAGAAAAGCAAGAGAAAGAGCAGAAAAAAGTAGTTAATCCCAAGGTATTAATTATTTCTTCCATCGTTGCCGTTGTCATTCTGGTCGGTGGCCTTTTATTTGATCAGTTTTATGAGAGTACCGTTCTTACCATTAACAAAGAGAAATATCATATGGATGACTTATCCTACTATTTCTACACTGTAGAATCGCAATACGATTACTATAACCAGATGTTTGGCGGCTCATATTGGGACATGACTTACGATGAAGAAACCGGCGCTACCGTGCGTGATGCAGCAAAACAAGAGGCAATTGACTCTGCTATTTATTCCGAAATTCTTTATAAAGAAGCAGTATCGGAAGGATAT
>JAQZBD010000005.1 GCA_029239235.1 Herbinix sp. | reverse complement strand
ATGTCATGTACCATACCCTATAAAACTAATTGTAGTAGATTGGAGGTTGTCAAATGGACAACGATATAATTATTAAAAGCAAGAAATGGTGGCAAAATAAAACGTTACGTATGATTCAAACCTGTTTGCGGGAAACAGATATGCTTGACATAAAAGCTGACAGCTACGTTGATGAACTTAAAAAATTCAAAGCTGATGTTGTAATGATCAACACATCCGGTATCATAGCAAGCTATGATACCAAACTGCCTTATCATTTCCAAAGCCCTTATTTGAAAGGGGATAGCCTTAAAGATATTGTAGCTGCATGTCATAATGCCAACATAAAAGTTATTGGAAGAATGGATTTTACAAAAGTTCGTAAACCAATCTATGATAAGAATCCTGAATGGGCGTATATAAGTCCTAAAGGCAAAACCATTAACTGCAATGGCGATACACACGTGTGCTTTAACAGTAAATATCAACAGGAATATGCATTTGAGATAATAAAGGAAACAATCAGGGAGCTTGATATTGACGGCATTTATCTGAACATGGGAGGTTATATGTCCGGTATGGATTATGCCAACGGCTGGCAGGGAATATGCCAATGCGAGGGCTGCAGACAGAGGTTTATGGAGATGTACGGCATGGAATTACCAAAGAATCCGGATAATAAGGATGAAGCATATCAGAAATATGCATTATTCCAAGAAAGAACCTTGAGAGAGTACCATTCAAGAATGATGGATTCTATAGGAGCAGTTAAACCGGATATCTTCATCGATAAACAAAATTTTATGAGAATCGAGGCTAATACTTCTTTCAATGAGATGATGCCGAATTGGCAATACAATGCTTCGGCACTTGCGAAGACGGCGGTAGGTTCCGGCATGGCGGATGTCATAGATATTGCTTCCGTAGATTTTATTGACACACCATATCGTCACGTTGCTGTTTCACCATATCAACAAGAGCTGCGTTTATCACAGAGTCTGGCTAATGGTGGTTCCATTGACTATTTCGTAATAGGGAGGCTGGATACGCATGCTGATAAATCGGGACATGAGCCGGTAAAAAGGATTTATCAATATCACGCACAAAATGAAGAGGAGTACCGGAATCTGGTTTCCACTGCGGATATTGCTTTAATCCAGATAAACGCTCCTCTTCAACTTCTTAGAAAAAAATCGGAGTACCGTGGATGGTACAATTTTTTAGTGGAAAATCATTTTGTGTTTGATTCACTTATTGTAAAATCCACAGAATCCCTTCAATTAAATAAATATAAGGTCATAATACTTCCGGACATCAAATATATAAGTGAAGAATTTGCCACTCAGATTGATGCTTTTGTGAAAGAGGGAGGGACAGTAATTTCTGTAGGAAGTACTGGTTTATATGATCGTTCTGAGGAATTGCTGGATAAACCGATTATCAAATCACTGGGTATCAAAAAGATCGATAGAATATGTTCTGATATGCGTTCATCCTATATAAAAATTGCGGATAGAGATAAATATCCCAGATTAACTAATACGGAACTGGTTTATGTTCGCGGCAGTTATATCTATGTAGACTATGAAAAGGATGTAGAGATGCATTTGAATTTAATTGAACCACATATGTATGCCCCTCCGGAGAGAGCTTATTATAAAACTGTGTCAGATTACCCGGGCTTTACCGTAAATGCTTACGGCAAAGGGAGGGGAGTATATATCCCTTGGGAACCCGGCAAGGAATTTTCTGAAAATGGATTTTTGAACCTGACTAATTTTATTGCTGACTTTTTAGAAACAGAATTGGAAATAAAACCGATTGGAGGAGAGCTTTCTCCAATGGTAGAAGTAACTGTTATGGAAAAGAAAGATCAATCAGCCATATATGTACATTTGATAAATAGCTCAGGTTATACGGGAAACTCGTACTTTGCCCCTATTACAATGCATGATATTGAAATAGAGGTTTCCTATGGAGGATTTCCGGAATCTGTTACCAGTCTGGTCACTGGTAAGAACTGCAGTTACGAAGTAAACAACGGTTATGTGACAGTCAAAATCGGGCAGCTCGGTTTATTCGAGGCAATCAAAATACTACCAGAATCGGCATCGTAAGGGAGGAGTTGTTAATTTATAATGTATTTTTCCAGTATAGAACAATGTAATAATACAAAGTATTCAATTAATTGTATCTGGATAGCTTTTCCAAATAAATAAAAGTCCTATCATTTAGTTTATCAAGTAAAAAGCAACATTACCTCAATTTTAATCCAGGTGATGTTGCTTATTTTGCTTATTACGGCGTGATCTTTGGACCAGTAAGTAACTTCAGTTTACATTTAATTTTTCTGCTATTTTGGCATGGGGGTATTTGCATGCATGTACCTTTGAACATATTTAATAATCTTTCTGATAAATAACACAATCTAAAAAAAGCCATTGAAATATATAAAAAAGACCCCATTGTGATTAAGTATAAAAATGAGATAATAAGTGTAAAAAGTTGTAAAGTTTTAAAGGTAAGAGTTGGAAGGGAAACAGCTTTCTTATAGTGAATGCAGACGACTACCTAGCAGGTTTTGAAAACAAGTGGGAAGCGGAAAAATATAGTGGAGGGTATCAAAAAAATGATATAAAAAATCAAGGGAGGTTTACGAAATGAAATGGAACAAAATAATTGCTCTTGTGCTTGTTGGTGTGATGACTTTATCCACATTAGCAGGATGTTCAAAAGGAGCGGGCAAGGAAACATCAGGAACAGAACCTACAAGTAAAACTACGGAAGGTGGTTCTGCCACTGCAGAGACAGTGGATTTGGAAATCTGGAATGTTAATGATGGCTTTCTGGAAGTGAAAAAGGGTGGAGCTTTGTACAACTTTTATAAGGATATAATCGGAGTGGGACTCTTTTCTCCCTATGTGGAATGGAATGGTGGAACTACATATCAGGAGCAGTTAAATTTAAGAATTGTCTCTGGGGAAATGCCTGATATCTTTCTTCCGGTTAATGGTATGGAAACAGATCTGATTAAGAACGATGCGCTTCTTGATTTAACAGATCTCTTGCCGGAAAAGGCTCCCCATTTATGGGAAGCAATTCCGGAGGAGGTCTGGGATGTAATCCGTTCCTACGATCCAAGTGGAGAAGGCAGAATCTATATGATTCCCACTGTGGTTGATTATCCGATGAGTGGCGGGATTATACGACAGGATTGGCTAGATAACCTGGGATTGTCCATGCCAAAGACTCAGGAAGAGTATGTAAATGTTCTTCGTGCATTTAAAACAAAGGATCCAAATGGGAACGGTCAGGCAGATGAAATTCCTACCGGTGGACGCCAGGAGGCCAGATGGATGGATCATTTATTTTCCATGTATGGAATTGCTATGTGGGAAGGAAATCCCCAGTGGGATATTTACAACGGGGAACTGACCTATTCAGGGGTGACTCAGAATATGAAAGATGCACTTCAGTTTATGAGCGAGATATACAAGGAAGGGCTTATGGATCAGGAAACTCTGTTAAATGATAAATCGGCTTGGGAAGGAAAGCTTTCTTCAAATCAGGTTGGAGAGTACTTCCATAATGCATTTACAATTAATCAAAAAGCAGACGCAATATTTAATGCAACAGGAGTGAAACCAAACTTGGTAGTAGTGCCGCCCATCAGTGCACCGGGATATGAAGGATTTTATACAGAGAAAAAGAGCAAAGGTATCCAATGGATTGTTAAGAATACCGATGATCAGGAAAGAATTGACGCCTGTATGAAAGTACTTGACGCATATGGAAATAAGGATTTATGGCTGAAGTTCTTCCTTGGTGTAGAAGGAATGCACTCCGAAATGGTGGACGGAGAGTTAAAGCTTCTACCGGAAGATAAGAAGACCATGGAAAATCTGTTATTATTGCCTGCGAAGGATATTTCAACAGTAGAAGGTGTTACCCAGCTATTGGAAGCTGTTAGAACGGATGAGACGGCGTGGTCTGTTGATATGGCAGTTGAAAATTTGTCTAAAATGCCTGAATATGGAAGGGTAATTGCTGGAGATGGTATACCGAATAGTGTTTATGAAGGATATCCTGATATTATGAACAGAACCCTGTATGTGGAATACGCGTCTAAGATCATTACAGGAGAATATACCATTGATAAATTCGATGAATTCGTAGAAAAGTGGTATGCTTCCGGCGGAGAAGCGGTGACAAAAGCAGCCAGAGAATGGTATGCGAAAACGCAACAATAAGAGTATTCCTTTTGAATCGAAAGAAGATCATACTCATTTTCGAATTGACAGAGATTGGAAAATACCCACATAAAAGATAAAGTATCTACAAGGAGTGAAAAAAATGGCTAAAATTGAAAAAGTTTTGTCAACGGTTTTATATGATGAAGAACATGTAAAAAAACTTAAGGAAATTTTTGAACCGGCTGAATTTATTCATCTTAGGGTTGATGATATGGAAGGTATCGCAGAAGCATTAAAGAGTGTTGATGTAGCGGTTTTGGGTACCGACCGGGATGAACGGGTTCTAAATGCGCCCAATATAAAATGGATACATTATGACCATGCAGGCTTAAACAGGATTGCAAGGCAGGAAGTGTTAGATAAAGATCTGATTATAACAGGTTCCGCCGGACGGTCAGCCCCAGCACTTGCAGAGCATGCGCTTTATTTTATGTTATCCTTTACTTTTTCATTTCCTTTATTTTATAAAGCACAGCTGGAACATAACTACGTTACCGATTATGAATTACGTGATTCCCTAAGATGTCTTTTTGGAAGGACAATAGGCATAGTCGGAATGGGCAATACCGGTAGGGACCTTGCTGTACGGGCAAAGGCTCTTGGTATGAATGTCCTCGGTTACAAACGACATAGGAACGAAATACCAGCAGGTGTTGATAAGCTGTATTACAAGGATTCAGGTGATTCTATCGATGAACTTCTTAAACTTAGCGATTTCGTTGTATTGGCATTGCCACTTTCGAATGAATCTTACCATTTAATATCGGAACGTGAGTTGAAATTAATGAAATCATCTGCTTATCTGATCAATATAGCAAGAGGGGCCGTCATAGAGGAAAGAGCATTAATAAATGCACTTAAGAATGGCTGGATTGCAGGAGCAGGACTAGACACTTTTGAACAGGAACCGCTGTTGGCAGACAATCCATTATGGGATGCGCCGAATACTATTATAACACCACATGTCACACCTCAAGTACCTGACAGGACGGGGCGTTCACTTGAAATCATAACTGAAAATATCAGGAGATACAAAGAAGATAAACCCATGCTAAATCAATTGTGCAAGTGTGACATTTTTGGCAAATAGCTTTATCAACTGAAGTAGGGAAGCAGCGGCTTTGAAGTTGATTTCAAAACCGCCGCTTAGCTACTTAATTTGTGGGAGCATGACAACTCCATCGCTGGAACAACGTTTTTTTTATTTCGTTGGATCGCGATTATATGTTTGAAACTAAAACTGAATGGCTGTTTTAACATAACGTATGCTGGTAATGTAAACTACTTCAAAATAGCAAATGTACAGTATAACAAAGCAAGCTAAAAACCCTCCTACTGCATTTATCAAGAAATTATTCATTGTGTCGGGCAATACCATATTCATTTTATAATTTATGAAGGGTGTGCCAGTCAATAACAAAACAAAGCACATCAATGTTGGAATAACTAGTTTTAGCATTACTTGCATTTTTATTAAATACTTAATTTGTGATTGGCTTTTGCCCATATAATACAGTACACGAATATTTTTTGATTGCCGCTTTAACTCAATGATTTGCTGTAAAGAGAGAATAGAAAAATATATAGTAATAAATATGATAGAGATACTAATCTGCAAAAAGCCCATCCATTGCTGACTTGCAGGGTTCAAAATATCCAGTTCTTTATTAAATAGGAGCGTTCCAAATACAAACGATAGTATTGCAAAAAGTAGGCAGATGCAAAAAATAGAACTCATTAATGAGCTCGTTTTAGTTCCTGTTGTTACTTCTGCGATGCTATAAAGTCTATTACCTTGATATAAATCTTCTGATTGTGCTAGGCGTTTGAATGAGAAATACGCGTATATCCATTTATAGAATGTAAATATGCAAGCGATCAAAGGTATTGAGATAAATGAAATTATAATGTCTGCGACATTTTCGGTACAAAACACGATTCCACACAGCAGGAGAATAATGCTAAAAAAACTGATACAAAACAAAATCCCCCATAATTTTTGCTTCTTTCCTCCTAATGATTGGTTACGGCGATTATCATTCATCAACTCACAAATCTGCAATTTATATATTTTTCTGCGCATACGAATAGCAGACAAAATTTCTACGATACAAAAGAAGAAAAATGTTTGCAAAATAGTTTGTATTGAAAGTATTAGCTGAATTTCAGCGCCGTGAAGTTCATTAGACAAAAAAGTGAGATAAGTGGTTGACCCTATTAGTCCCCCCAAGATAAAACACACAATTCCAAAGACGCAAAATTCCAAGAGAAACATTTGGGATAATTTGCTCTTTTCCATTCCAAGCAATAGATAGGTGGCAAATTCTTTAGCTCTTTGCTTCACCATAAAAGTGTTTATATAGTTTACTAACGCAACCATAATTACAATAATAAGCAGCGGTAATGATGCGGTTTGGAACCCTGCCTGTATATTTCCAAAGATTGCAATACCATTAGATACGTACATAACCGCAATAAGAATTGTCATGGTAGTAATGTAAAGCAAGTAGTTGAAAATGGAGCGTTTTGCATTGCGTAAGGCTAATTTAGTATACATAGCTCCCTCCCTCTGTAAGCCTTGCCATCACATCCAAGATATTAGCAAAAAAAGTATGCTTATTTTCTTCTCCCCTGTCTAATACCGCCTTAATATCTCCGTCCTGCATAAACAATATCTTGTCGCAATAGCTTGCCGAAAAAGCATCATGTGCAACCATTAAAATTGTAGCGGAGTAATCCCGTCGGAACATAACTAGCGTTTCCAACAATTGCTTTGCGGAATGGCTATCCAATGCGCCGGTAGGCTCGTCTGCCAAAATAAGACTGGGATTAACGGCAATCGCTCTTGCACAAGCACAGCGTTGGCGTTGACCCCCCGACACTTCATAGGGGAACTTACTCAATATGTCAGATATTTCAAGTTTTTCAGCTAATTCATAAATGATGTGTTTCACACTTTCTTTAGGCGTTTGCTTAATTGTCAACGCTAAAGTAATATTCTCATATATTGTCAATGTATCAAGTAAATTGTATTCTTGAAAAATAAAGCCTAAATGTTCTCGACGAAAAGCAGATAAATCTTTCTCTGATAATTTAGCGATATTTTGTCCGCTAATTTCGATTATCCCACTTGTCGCCTTATCTATGGTAGCTATCATATTTAATAATGTAGATTTTCCAGATCCGGAAGCTCCCATAATCCCAACGAAGCTCCCTTTTGATACCTCTAAGCTAACATTATTCACAGCTAAAGTCGATGTATTTTCCGTATTGTATATTTTCTTAAGGTTTTGTAATTTCAAGACAATATGAGGGGCATCGAATTGTGTATGATACTCCCATTGATCTTTACCCAACCAACTTGTAATGACCTCAAAAAGAACCTGATTTGATTTTTCTCTCAAGTTATCATCAGTAATAAATTCACCTAAGAGAAGTTCATTTAAGGTGATTTCCAAGAGGTCACATAGTGGAGTAAATAATGATAGGTCGGGCATAGATTTTCCTGTTTCCCATTTTGATACAGCTTTATCTGTAATGCCTAATTTCTCGGCTAATTGACTTTGCGTCATGCCATGGGCCTTCCGGCGTGTTGCAATGAAATTTCCTATTTTTATTTGGTTCATGTAATTAAGACCTCCTATTGAATTTAATCATATAATATAAGCAAAAAATGTACACCTACCAGTAGTAGAGTTGGCTTAAAAGTTAGAGATTTTCTGTAAATTTGCAAAGTATAAGATAATTATACTACTAAATACAAGTACAGCAATCGTATCTCTAAACTCCACCCACATCAGAAAACACTTTGTCATAGCCGGAAAAGACCTGATCCAAAAGTGCGGTCAGACGTTTTTTGTAGCATGTAATATCATTCATCAACACGGAGCGCTGGCGGCACAGCAACCGCATTTACCTTATGATTTTTTACCATAGGGAGAACCTAAATAGCAAAACAGAATGAAAAGTAGTTCTTAAAAATTGCATAGAAAAATATAAAGATAGCCTATTGTGATGCAAATTCAAATATAAGATAATTGAGGAAATCAATAAAAGAGGATTGAAATACATGTTAGAGCACGGCCAGAATTAATTGCAAAGGAGAAGGCTTGATGGTTAAAAATAACTGTTTACAGGAAGTATTAGAAGGAAGAGAAGACAATTATATAATTGAGACTGATGAAACACCGCAGGCTTTTAATCCTTATCTTCCTTCCAATGAATATATACCTGATGGAGAACCACATGTATTTGGAGACAGGGTTTATATTTATGGCAGCCATGATTCCTTTGACGGGGACTTATATTGCATGAATGATTATGTATGCTATTCTGCTTCCGTTACGGATCTATCGGCATGGAGATATGAGGGTGTTATCTATATGAAAAATCAAGATCCTAGAAATGCGGACGGAAGTTATTGCTTATGGGCACCGGATGTAGCAAAAGGGTTAGATGGAAGGTATTATCTGTATTACTGTTTGGATGTACTACCGGAGATTGGTGTAGCCGTATGTGATACTCCTGCCGGTAAATATGAATATTTAGGTTTGGTACGATATTCTGACGGAAGTATATTGGGTAGGAAAGAAGGAGATTATATTCAATTTGATCCTGGTATTTTTATCGATAGTGATAGAAGTATCTATTTATATTCAGGAAATGCACCAAAGCGTATGGAAGATGCTCAGAATACAGAGAAAAAGTCTTCACAGGTTATGAAATTGATGGCAGATATGCTTACAATAGAAGAAGGTCCGGTACCCTTAATTCCTTCTATTTTGAACAGTACGGGAACAGGATATGAGGGACATGAATTTTTTGAAGCAAGTTCTGTCAGAAAGATTGGTAAATGTTATTATTTTGTATATTCGGATGTGAATAGTTCTTCCTTATGTTATGCAGTAAGCGAGCATCCGGATTCCGGATATCAGTTCGGCGGAGTGTTGATAGACATCTGTGATAACGGGATTGCTGGAAGGAACTATAAGACGAATTTTCCCGGAAATACGCATGGAGGAATTGAGTATATCAATGGTAAGTGGTATATATTTTATCACCGTCAGACAAATCATACACAATACAGCAGACAGGGGTGTGCTGAAGAGATTAGGATACTTCCCGATGGTACGATACCGCAGGTGGAAATTACATCCTGTGGACTAAACGGCGGACCTCTTCGTGGAAAAGGCATTTATGAAGCACGAATCGCCTGCAATTTATGGGGGAAGAACGGTGTGGCGTTCTTACGGAAAAAGGATGCAGAAAGTGATTATCCCTATTTTACACAAGACGGGCCGGACAGAGAAGATCATCCGAATCAGTACATTGCAAATATCAGGGATGGAGCAGTCTGCGGATTTAAATATTTTATGTTTTCCGGACTAAAAGAAGTAACGATATGTGTACGAGGAAATGCACATGGTAAATTCTTAATAACAACAGAACCTTGCGGAAAGATTTGCGTTGAAGTTGCTGTCACGCAGGAAAACAGTAATCTGAAAATATGGAATACTTACACCGTAAAAGCAGAGGTTCCAGATGGAGTACAGGGGTTGTTTTTTAAATATGAAGGGGATGGAAGTTTAGATTTTCTCAATTTTGAATTTAAATAGCGAAGAAGATAACTAGGAACAGAGCATGGCAGGTCACATTCTGCAATCACAATGACGAAAGGCTAGTATTTACAAGTAAATAAAAAAATGGCAGCAGAAAATTGAGAGGGAGACTTAATTGAAAATAGTTGATTAAGTCTCCCCCTTTTTATCCATGCTAGCATTATGGATCAGATCTGAATAGTGACTGTGAGACTGGAGTTATAGCTTCATTTTAGTTTGACTTCTGCCGAAGGAGGTTTATTTATGAAATATTTAAAACAGTTTTGCATACTCCTGTTTTTTTCTTTTGCAGGAGAGATGATTCATCACGTGGTTCCACTACCGGTACCGGCAGCAATTTACGGATTACTGCTGCTTTTTATTGCATTATGTACTAGGATCCTTCACCGGGATAGTGTGAGAGAAATATGTGATTTTTTTATCGTTATCATGCCAGTAATGTTTGTGGCTCCTGCTGTAAATTTAGTAGACTATTGGGGGGGAATAACGCCAAACCTTGGACAAATTACACTTTTAATTGTTACGACCACATTGGGAACCTTCGCTGTATCGGGTACAGTAACACAGGTCATAATACGCTATAGAGAGAGGAGGAAGAATAGGAATGAGCGAGATATTGCAAGAAAGTAACTTCTTTGCTGTTATGCTTACGATATTTTCTTATGAGACAGCATTATTATTGAAGCGAAAATGGGATTCGCCTCTTTGTAATCCAATTCTGCTTGCTGTTGTGCAGGTCATTATTATAACTAAACTGGTTGGAATTTCGAATGAGAATTATCAAAACGGTGCAGGTTATTTAGAATATTTTTTAACTCCGGCTACAGTCTGTCTGGCAGTTCCCCTATATGATCAATTAAAAATACTAAAACGGGATATGGTCGGTATTTTAGCGGGAGTTTTATGCGGAACCGCAACAAGCCTAGGTGTTATTGTTTTGCTGGCTGTTCTTTTCAAATTAGACCATACACTTTATGTATCATTGCTACCTAAAAGTATAACAACGGCAATGGGGTTGGCTTTGAGTGAAAGTAGCGGAGGTATCGCAGGGGTGACCACCGCCGCCATCATTGTTACGGGTATATTGGGAAGCTTATTAGGTACATCAATCTGTAAATTATTGAAGATCAATCATCCGATTGCTTATGGAGTTGCCTTTGGAACAGCTTCTCATGTCATTGGAACTGCAAAAGCATCTGAGCAGAGTCAACTGGCTGGTGCGGTTAGTAGCTTATCGCTGGTGGTTGCCGGTATAGTTACTGCTGTTGTATTCCCGATGTTATCATCTCTACATTGATGAATGGCTATAAATTCATTCTGATCAATAAGATATCTAAAAAAAGACATGGAAATATATAAAAACACTCCATTGAGATTCAGTATGAAAATGAGATAATGAATGTAAAGAGTTGCAGAGATTTTAAATTAAGAGTTGGAGGTTTTTAAGATGACAAAAGGAAAAGTAGCAGCGGTAGCTTCAGCGCCGCCGCCTAAGAAAAAAACTAGTCTAATCAGCAATATGAAGAAATACTGGCCTTATTATGTAATGGTACTCCCAGGTGTCATATTCTTTTTAGGGTTCAAATACATTCCCATGCTGGGAAGCATGATTGCATTCCAGGATTACTCCGTTTTTAAAGGTTTCGTCGGCAGTGACTGGGTTGGTTTAAAGAATTTTAAGGCATTGATTACATATCCTGATTTTATTCGGATTTTTACCAACACACTGGTACTGGGATTATGTAAGACAGTTTTAATATTTCCCATACCGGTGATATTGTCTTTAATGTTGAATGAGGTAAAAAACCTAAAAGTGAAAAAGATAATACAGACGGCGGTATATGTTCCATACTTTCTCTCTTGGGTAATTGTCGGGGGACTGGTATTTGATATATTTGGAGTGGGTGGTCTTTTTAACAATATACGAAATTTCTTTGGTCTTGATACTCTGTTGGCGATGCAGAAAGAATCTTGGTTTCGCCCCATTTATATAATATCTTCTATTTGGAAGGAAGCAGGCTGGGGAACTGTAGTTTATTTGGCCGCCATCAGTGGAATTGATCCATCGCTCTATGAATCGTCTGCAATTGATGGTGCTTCGAGATTTGCAAGAATGAAACATATTACTTTTCCGCTTATCATTCCGGCAGTCCTAACTTTATTCCTTCTTAGCATCGGAAGTTTTCTTGAACTGGGATTTGAACAGGTTTATAACCTTTTGACACCGATGACTTACAGTGTTGGGGATATATTCGATACCTATGTTTATCGTGTTGGAATCCAGCAGGCACGATACAGCTTTACAACAGCAGTAGGATTATTCCAGTCAACCATCGGTCTAATTCTTGTATTGACATTTAATAAACTAGCTAAAAAATATTCAGATGACGGAGGATTATGGTAATGAAAGAATCAATAAAAGACCGGGTTTTTCAAGGGGTTATAACCTTGATTCTTGGTATCTTGGGAATGATTGCACTAATCCCTTTTCTTACGGTACTTGCTAGATCCCTCAGTTCTAAGGTGGCTTCAGATATGAATATTATAAATTTGCTGCCTGTTGGTTTTACATTTGATTCATGGAAGTACATATTATCAGATCTAGGGCTTTGGAGAGCGTTTTTCATCAGTCTCGTCACTACGGTTATCGGTACAATGCTTGGTCTGATGGTTACGGCTTTGATGGCGTATCCTCTATCGAAAGCGGATTTCAAATTAGGTCGGTTTTTAATGGTTATGGTCATAATCACCATGATTTTTAAAGCTCCTGTCGTTCCATATTTCTTAACCGTTAAGGGAATGGGTTTGCTTAATAATCCGCTGGTGCTAATTTTACCTCATATTTTGAGTGCTTATAATCTTGCTATCATGAGAACCTTTTTTAAACAGTTTCCGGTGGAAGTAGAGGAAGCAGCCATGATTGATGGTTGTGGGTGTTTCCAAATTCTTTATAAGATTGTTCTCCCGTCCTCTAAGGCGGTTCTTGCAACCGTAGGATTGTTTTATGCAGTGACAATATGGAATCAGTTTCAGACTCCAGTCATGTTTATACAGAAAACGGATCTGTTTCCACTGCAATTAAAGATAAGGCAATTAATCAACGGAGGAAGTGAGTTTGCTAATATAGTGGCAGTGAACAATGTAAACTATACGGAAAATACATTAAGCGCAGCGACGGTAGTATTTGCCATTATTCCTATTATAGCAGTTTATCCATGGCTTCTTAAGTATTTTGCCAAGGGGGCCATGCTGGGATCTGTAAAAGGATAAAATCGCAAGATGGTAAAATATAGTGTAGGGTATCAAAGATAATGATATAATAAATCAAGGGAGGTTTATGAAATGAAACGGAACAAACTAATTGCGCTGGTTCTGGTTGGTGTGATGACACTGTCAGCTTTGACAGGATGTTCAAAGGGAACGGGGAAGGAAACATCAGAGCCAGGATCTACAGGTAAGACAGAGGAAAGTGGTGCCGAGGCGGAAAAGACAGTGGATTTAGAAATGTGGTACATTAACGAAGGATTCTTAGAAGTGAAAAAAGGTGGAGCCTTGTACAATTTTTATAAGGATCTGACTGGTGTGGGAATCGTTTCTCCTTATGTGGAATGGAATGGTGGAACTACTTATCAGGAGCAGTTAAATTTGAAAATTGTCTCTGGGGAAATGCCTGATATCTTTCTTCCTGTCAATGGTATGGAAGTTGATCTGGTTAAGAACGGAGCACTTCTTGATTTAACAGATCTCTTACCGGAAAAGGCTCCCCATTTATGGGAATCAATTCCGAAGGAGGCCTGGGATGTAATCCGTTCCTACGATCCAAGCGGAAAAGGCAGAATCTATATGATTCCCAATGTGGTTGATTATCCGGTGAGCGGCGGTATTATCCGACAGGATTGGCTTGATAAGCTGGGATTACCCATGCCCAAGACACAGGAAGAGTTTGTAAATGTACTGAGGGCGTTTAAAACCCAAGATCCAAATGGGAATGGACAAGCAGATGAAATTCCTACCGGCGGACGTCAGGAAGCTAGATGGATGGATCATTTATTTTCCATGTATGGAATTGCTATGTGGGAAGGAAATCCACAGTGGGATATTTATGACGGAGAACTGACCTATTCTGCTGTGACTAAAAATATGAAAGATGCTCTTCAGTTTATGAGTGAGTTATACAAGGAAGGGCTTATGGATCAGGAAACACTGTTAAATGATAAAGCTGGCTGGGAAGGTAAGATTGCTTCGAATCAGGTTGGGGTATACTATCATTGGGCACAAACAACAAATCAAAAGGCAGAATCAATCTATAATGCAACAGGCGCGAAGCCAAACTTGGTAGTGATGCCACCCATCAGTGCACCGGGGTATGAAGGATTTTACACAGAGCAAAAGAGCAAGGGTATCCAGTGGGTCGTTAAGAATACCGATGACCAGGAAAAAATTGATGCTTGTATGAAAGTGCTTGATGCATATGGCAATAAGGATTTATGGCAGAAATTCTTCCTTGGTGTAGAAGGGATGCATTCCGAAATGGTAGACGGAAAGCTTAGAAGACTTCCGGATGATAAAAAAACCATGGAAAATCTGCTTTTACAGCCGGGAACTGACATATCCACAGTAGAAAGCGTTACTCAGCTATTAGAAAACATTAGAACGGATGATACTTCATGGTCTGTCGATATGAGCGTCGCCAATTTGGCGAAAATGCCTGAATATGGCAAATTGATTGCTGGTAATGGTATACCAAGCAGTGTTTATGAAGGGCATCCTGACATAATGAATAGGACTCTGTATGTGGAATACGCATCTAGAATCATTACTGGAGAATATTCCATTGATAAATTTGATGAATTCGTAGAAAAATGGAATGCTTCCGGCGGAGAAGAGGTGACAAAGGCAGCCAGAGAATGGTATGCGAAAACGCAACAATAATAAGATGTCATCCGGGCAGCGGGGAGCAATTCCTTGCTGCTTGGATTTATTATAAATATGCTTTATAAGGGAGGGCAAGATGAGAAAAGGAGTATTCAGGGACATGAAAATAGGCAAAAAACTAATATTGAGCTATCTTTTGGCATGTCTTGTCCCCCTTTTGGCAATGAGTCTGATTATCTATAAGGTATCGGCTGATAACCTTGAAGAGTCTTCATTGGAATTTGCTTCAGCCTTCAGTTCTCAAATCGTTACAAATATTGATGATTTTATTGAGGAATATGATAAGGTAACAAAATCGATACTCGTGGATAATGATATCATTTACGAGCTAGGTGACAACATGGATTCTTCTGTATTAGATCAAGTGAATAGACAGCTTATTTTGCGAAAGATCATGTTACGTCTGACGACTCTGAAACCGGAAATTAAGGGGATCATTTTCTTAACGAAACAGGATCGTCTTTATCACTTTAATACTGATGGGGCAAATGTGGATGTTCAAAGTTTGAAGGACCAGGTTTGGCTGGATAGAATCATGAAGGCAAAGGATAATCTGACAATTACTTCAATACATGACAGATCTTATTATGACAGAAATTCAGATGGAATCACGTTAACGGTAGGAAGACAAATTTTTAACAATGGAGGTGCTTATGTAGGCGTTCTTTTAATTGATTTAGAGCCTTCTAGTTTGATTTCCTTAAGTGACGGTTTTCTTCTGGCTCGAAATAATTATAATATAAAAATCAGCATTACGGATGCTTACAACAGCATCTTGTATGACTCTGATGTAGCAAGTGGAAGGATTACATGGGAAGAGGCACAGAGTTTGGAGAATCCTTTCCTGTTTCATAAGAAAGCCGATGATTATCTGATCTTGACCAATGAAACAAAGCGGGGAGGATTAAAAATCAATGCTGTGATTCCACGGAGTGACCTTTTGTTTAAGATCAATAAAATCGGTTATGCAACAGTCTTTGCCCTACTGGTATGTATTGTAATTGTTGTGATAATCTCTTCCTTGTTCAGCCGGACGATAACAAAGCCTATCAGAAAGATGCAGCAGCGAATGAAGCAGGTAGAGCAAGGCCAATATAAGGTATTGCTTCAAAAAGAGTCAAATGATGAAATTGGCAATCTGGTAACTAGCTATAACCACATGGTTATGAAAATTAAAACATTGATTGAGGATGTCTATATAGCTGAAATCAAGCAAAAAAATGCAAAATTTTTAGCCCTTCAGACCCAGATTAATCCTCATATGCTTTATAACACACTGGACTCTATTCGAATGAAGGCACTGGTAAATGGGGATGATGAAGTTGCAGAAATGATTAAAATTCTTGCGAAAATGTTTCGAAATGCTCTCAGTAAACAGACCACCCCCAATTTGATAAAAGATGAGGTCGGTTATGTAGAGAATTATGTAAAACTGCAGAATATGCGTTTTTATAATATGTTTTCCTTCAGTGTGGATTTAGAAGAACGGATTTTGAACTCCTCGATTATTTCGATGGTACTGCAGCCTGTTATTGAGAATAGCATTGAGCATGGGTTCAAAGGATATAATACACCACTTCATATTGCTTTAAAAGGAACTGTAACACAGGAACAGAATATACTTCTCCAAATCAGTGATGATGGGAAGGGTATGCTTCCAGAGCGGGTGAAAGAAATCAACAACTTGATTATTATGGCAGATTCTGATTGGTTATCAGTGGAGGTGGTGCAGGAAGAACGGGAAACAAGCATTGGTTTGAAGAATATCGCAGAGCGGATTAAACTCCATTATGGTAGCGGATCTTATTTAAGAATAGCAGACAGTACAGAGAAAGGTACCGTGATAGAAATCTTAATACCGGGGTAAAGGAAAGATGCTTGTGAAATGGGAGGATTAGTATGATATATGAGGTATTGGTGGTGGATGATGAATCTTTAATTGCAGAGGGACTTAAATTTCTGATCGAGCGGATGGTGCCGGAGTGCCGGGTGGTAGATCTGGCTTTTGATGGATTACA
Source organism: Herbinix sp. (assembly GCA_029239235.1). Classification (GTDB taxonomy): domain Bacteria; phylum Bacillota; class Clostridia; order Lachnospirales; family Lachnospiraceae; genus Mobilitalea. The sequence continues at coordinate 23,305 of JAQZBD010000005.1, read as the reverse complement.
GGGATATAAAAAGGCAATGGAACTGACTCCACACATTGTACTAACCGATATACGTATGCCGGAATGCGATGGAATCGAAATGATACGCAGGTTAAAAGAAGCCGGCAATCCGGCTCGGTTTATTATACTAAGCGGATATGCAGAATTTAAATACGCCAGAAGTGCCATGGTGCTAGGGGTAGAAGATTACATTACGAAGCCCGTGGAGGAAGATGAGTTATGTTCCGTACTCAGGAAATCCTGTAATTCCATTTTGGAATCTAGGAAAAAGAGTGAGCTGGCTTTGGAAATGGAACATTCTATGAAAGAGTATATGCTGAAAGATATTCTGGAATTGTCAGGGTCGGAAATTGAGAAAAAGAAAAGCCGCCTTGGGAATTTGGGATTTCCGGTCATGTGTCAATGGTACAACTGCATTGTTCTGGAATATAGCAGAGCGGGTCAGCAGGAAACAGAAAAAAATTTTCACCAAAATATTGTAGAATTGGCAGACAAGTATTTCTATTTCAGTAAATCAAGAATTGTAATTCCTTATTCTGGTTCCATGGCGGTTGTTATACTGGCTTTTGATAAAGAAGCGGATTACAGGCATTTGTTAAATGCTGCGGGTAGGTTTCGGCTGGAGCTGGCAGAGAAAATCGGAGTTTCAGTGAGCGGAGGCGCAGGTCTGACACACCATAAAATAGAAGAAATCAGAGAATCTTTTGAGGAGGCCAGGTGTGCCTTAAACTATAAGGTGATTAAAGGTCCGGACTGCATCATCAGCTATGAGGAAATAAGGAGAATTACGGCCGCCCCCAAACTGATAGAATCTGAGGATGTGAAGAAGCTGGAAGCCTGCATTGATAGGATGGATGATAAAGGCTGTCGTCAGATAATTGAAGAGATATTCTATAAAGTTGAAAAGGAAAAGGACTTGACTCCGGGAGATCTACAGCTATTAAGTCTGAATCTTGTCCTAACGGGAATTAGAAAAATGCCGTTTATGCAGTTCCAGTTAAATGAATACCTGGGAAGGAACATACTATCACTGGAGAGTATTGCTAAATTTCAAACCATTGAACAATTAAAGAATTGGATTATCAATACGATAAAGAGCATGAATGAGTTGATGCTGAAGGAAAACATACCGGAAAAACAAGACGTGGTGACAAAAGCGAAGGAATATATAGATAAAAACTTTAATAAAAAAATAAGTCTTAATGATATATCGGAACGTTTTTATATTAATCCTTATTATTTCAGTCAGCTCTTTAAAAGGAAAACCGGAGAAACATATCATAGCTATATTACCGGTTTACGGATCAGCCGGGCCATGAGGCTTCTTGAAGAAACCAACTTGAATATTTATGAAATCTGTGAAATGGTTGGATATTCTGACCCCAACCATTTTAATAAGATGTTTGAAAGACGTATGGGTGTAAAACCCAGTGAGTATAAAAGGAATAATCATCGCTCGGTATTGTAAGGGGTATTATATGCCATGTGGCGGAAAGAAGGTTTAATAAAATATGGGTAATTGGTGGAATGAAAGGCCATGGAGGCTGATACAGACAAACTTGAGAGAAATCGATATGATCGATATTGATGCAGGACAGTATATTAAGCAACTAAAGGATTTTGGTGCAACAGTAGTGATGATCAACACCGGAGGAATTCTGGCAAGCTATCCTTCGGACATTGAAGATCATACAATCAGTGAGCATCTTACCGGGGATTCACTTGAGAAGATTATGGATGAATGTCATAAAGCTGACATTAAGATAATTGCAAGAATGGATTTCTCCAAGGTGAGAAGACCGGTATATGAGAAGCATCCTGATTGGGCATATCGATCGATGAAGGGCGAGATTATAGACTATAATGGCAATGTCCATATGTGTCCTTGCGGAGGATATCTTCAGGAAATGGTATTTGAGATTATGAAAGAAGCAGCAAACAGGCTGCCAATTGACGGTGTCTTCATGAATATGGGAGGATTTCGGCAGATGGACTATAGCTATAATTATTATGATATCTGCCATTGTGATAATTGTAAGAAACTTTTCAAGGAACAATTTGGGCTGGAGCTCCCTGATAAGGAAGATATGAATGACATCGTATATAGAAAGTATAAAATCTTCCAAAAGGTCATTACAAAGTCAATTCAGAGGCGAATGTATGACATGCTTAAATCGATTAATTCGCAGATCGCTGTAGACGGAATTGATTTCTCCAGAATCGAGTCCGGAACCGAGTATCCGCGTAAGGAGCCACAGTGGATGTATAACTCTTCTTCCGTGGCCAGATGTGAGAAATCACTTAAGCCTTTCAAGGTATGCAGCAATGCAGCGACAGAATTTATTGGATTTTATTATAGGCATGTGGCGGTAAGTCCCAATATGCAGTCTCTTCGAATGTGGCAGGATGTGGCGAATTATATAGGTCTTGATTATTATGTGATGGGACGGCTTGATAATCATCAAGATAAGAGTGGGTATGTACGTGTACAAAGAGCTTTTAAATACATGTCTGAAAATAACGATATCTATAAAAACATGCAGATTAGCGGTGATGCACTTCTGATAAGATGTGCAAGATATATCTCTTCCTTTGAAGCGTGCGGATGGATTCGTGCTCTTACAGAAAGTCATATCCTATTCGAGGAGTCTGACCCTGATCATATAACCTCGCTAGCGGACATTGAAAGGTTTAAAACCGTGATTTTCGCAGATATGCAAACAATTTCAAATGAACTCAAAATGATTATGGATGAATACGTTAGAAACGGTGGCTGTTTAATAATAACCGGACAGACAGGCCGTTACGATGAAGAGGGCAATGAGCGCAGTAATATAGCATTTGAAAGCATTGGTGCTAAAAAAATCATTTATTACAGGAACGATATGAAATCAGCCATGTTTGAATTGAGAAATTCAGAGCAGCAGAAGTTCCCTTCTCTTCCTGAAACAAAAGTTATATATTTTGGAGATGAGTATATCTATGTGCAGTATGACGAAAAAGCAGAGAAGTATTTGCGACTGATTCCGCCTCATATGTTTGGACCTCCTGAACAGTGCTATTATACACAGGTTACAGATCTGCCAGGCTTTACAGTTAATTCATATGGAAAAGGGAAGGCAATACATATCCCGTGGTTACCCGGTAAGGTATATCATCTCGAAGGATATGATAATACATTCTTTTTTATGAAGGATCTTATGAAGAATTTTGCAGGTTTGGAGACGGCAGAGGATACTGCATTCACTCCGATGATTGAGGTAACGCGCGGTTATGATATGAGCGGAACACATGCAATGATACATCTTATCAATGGAACGGGACATTTTGGATGTTCATTTTTTGAACCGGTTGAAGTTCGGGATATCAATCTTAGAGTTGCTTTGAATAAGGAGCCATCTGAACTTAAGTCACTAGTAACCAAGAAAAGTATTCCTTTTATATGGAAAGAGGGTTATGTTCATTTTCGAATTGACAGGCTTGGTGAGATAGAAGCTATCAATGTATTATTTTAATCAAATCATTAATACATCTGAAAAAAGATAAGAGTGAAAGAAAATAAAAACAAAGAAAGGACGCCACGAAGAGATTCTTTTACTCATTTTTATTAGTGGCGGTATCGCAGACAAGCCTGCGATATACAATGGGTGTAAAATATGAAAATAGGATTTATAGGACTTGGAATTATGGGGAAGCCAATGGCAAAAAACCTTATCCAGGCAGGACATGAACTTACAGTAAACGATATGAATAAAGAAAATATAGCGATGCTTGTTAATGAAGGCGCAAAAACGGCTGCAAGTGGTGCAGAACTTGCTCGCAACAATGATATCATTATCACTATGTTACCGAATTCACCCAACGTAAAAGAGGTTGTCTGTGGTGTAAATGGAATACTTTCCGCAGCCAAAGAAGGGCTGGTACTGATTGATATGAGTTCCATAGCACCCTTGGCATCCCAGGAGATTTCAAGGGAATGTGCAATAAAAGGGGTCAGAATGTTGGAGGCACCAGTAAGTGGTGGTGAACCAAAAGCCATAGACGGGACACTTTCAATTATGTGCGGTGGTGACCAAAAACTGTTCGAGGAATGTGTACCTGTCCTCAACTGTATGGGATCCGACATTGTATATTGCGGAGAAGCGGGTGCGGGTAATACCACCAAACTGGCTAATCAGGTTATTGTTGCCGTCAATATCGCCGCAGTATCTGAAGCTTTTATGCTAGCTAAAAGGGCTGGTGTGGATCCGAACAAAGTATATGAAGCTATTAAAGGCGGACTGGCTGGAAGCACAGTCATGAATGCGAAAGGTACTATGATGCTTGCCAATAACACTCAACCTGGTTTCAAGATTGATCTTCACATAAAAGATTTGAATAACGCAATTGAAACTGCTCATGCCACCGGGGCACCAATACCGCTTAGCGTTATGGTTATGGAAATGCTGCAGAACCTTCATAAGGATGGCTTGGGGCAGTCTGATCATAGCGCCATAGCTAAGTTCTACGAAAAAATGGCCGGTGATACAATATATTAATTACAGGAGTATTGTATATTTTATGCAACATATAGTAGCTGTGTCGCCGACGGCAGTAACAGAGCTTCTGCAGCAACAAGCGGAAGCTCTGAAATTTTTGTATCTTGCAAAACATATTAAAAGATCGTATTTTTGTGAAAATAATCATATTATTGTTTTGTAAAAAAAATGGAGCAATATTTTTTTCCTGACAACAAGATATTGGTTGTTAATTAATTTCGGAATACTTTACAATGAATGCTACATACAGTTTATCCAAAGGTACAGAAATAAATTGTCGATTGTTATAAGGAAATACTTTAACAATGTGAAAGGACTGAAAAACAATGAATGCAATTAGAGAACAAATAGAAAAAGCCAATGAAAAAGTCATTGATATCCTTCTAAACAGCCAACCGACCTGGGTGGATGTTAAACCAGCAGGGGAGATTATTCCTGGCTTTGAAAAAAATATGCTGCTTCATCCAGGTCCTCCCTTCGAGGATGTGAATGATATTGTGCCTACATTAAGAACCTCCCTCTGTGGTTCGATTATACATGAAGGCTTAGCAAGCACGATGGATGCAGCTTGGGAAATGATTAAAACAGGTGAGGTAGCAATAAAACCTGCTCAGGATTATAATGCGTCCTGTGCTGCTGTTACGGTAATCAGTGCCTCCATGCCTGTTATCGTAGGTAAGGATACAGTCTTCGGAGGTGTGGGCTATGCTTCTATTCATCCGGGGCCGAACCCGAAATGTCTCCGTTGGGGGTTTTATGATGAAGATGTTGAAAAGGATCTTTCCTGGTTTCGAGATGTATTTGGTCCCGCACTTGGGGAAGCGGTCAGAAGTATGGGTGGAATCAACATGAAGACGATTTTAGCACGTACTGCAGGTATGGGAGATGAGAACCACGTGCGCCAGCCAGCTTCCTCCTCGGCTCTGATATTAGAATTGATACCTGCATTGCTGGAGCTTAAAATTGAACAGCGTGATGACGTAATTCGAGCATTTGCCGCTAATGATAGATCCTTCCTGCATGTTATGATGGCAGGTACCATGGGAATTCTGGAAACAGCTAGAAACGTACCAATGTCCACTGTAATGGTAGCCATGGGTGGAAATGGAACAGAGTTTGGGCTGCAGTTCGCAGGAACCGGAAAGCAATGGTTTTCTGTACCAGCACCTAAGATACTGGGGCAGCTGTTAAACCCATCCTGGACAGAAGCGGATCTGGCAGGATATCTTGGTGACAGCTGTGTGACGGAAATCTATGGCTTGGGAGGCTTTTCCGCCATAGCATCTCCGGCATTTGTAAGACTCACAGGAGGATCCTTCGCAGATGCCAAAAAGAGAACAGAGGATGCAAGAGAAGTGTCTCTGGGAGAGCATCTGTTTGCACCGATACCTTGGGATGATTACCGTGGCTTCCCGGTGGGAATTGACATGCGTAAGGTAGTTGCCACAAATATTACGCCGACTAGCCATGGAGGGTCAGCTAGATTAGTAGGTGGGCAAGGCGGAGCAGGCTCAATGCTCGTCCCAATGGATTGTTTTAAACAGGGACTCAGAGCTTTTTATGAATTGGTTAGGGGGTAATGAAATGGAATCTGTAATTAAGGTATATCCAAATCAATATTATGACTCGGTGCAGTTGATGTTTATCACTTCTGCATTAAAGAAAAAACAGGGAATTACAACTGTTTTAGTAGCAATGGGTACACAAGCGAATAAGGAAATTTTTATAGATATCGGTATGAACAGTAAATCTGTAGGGGAAGCTGGTCCAAATGATATGATTATCGGCGTTAGTGCGCTAGACCAAGCGACCTGCGATCAAGCGATTGAGGAAGCTCAGGCCTTGTTAAAAGCTGAGGGCGCTGCAGTCGAAGATAAAACGTCATATTCCAGTGTGAAATCTGCTGTGCAGGCAAATAATAAAGCCAACCTTTGCATAATCTCTGTGCCTGGAGAATATGCGAAGGCAGAGGCAATTAAAGCACTGAATTCGGGTCTGCATACATTGATATTCAGTGATAATGTACCGCTTGAGGATGAGAGAGAAATAAAACTTCTTGCGCAGGAAAAAGGTCTTCTTTGCATGGGACCTGACTGCGGAGTAGCTAATATTAATGGCAAATCCTTCTTAGTGGGCAGTATCGTAAGAAAAGGACCAATTGGTATCTGTGCAGCATCAGGAGTGGGACTTCAGGAGGTTTCAGTACTGGTACATGAAGCAGGAAGCGGTATTTCACAGGGTATTGGTACCGGAGGTAAGGACTTAAAGGATAAAGTCGGAGGACTTACTATGCTTTCTGGTATTGATGCGCTGGAAAAAGATGAGGAAACTAAAGTAATTGTTCTCATATCCCGAAAACCGGAAAGTAAATCTCTTGAAAGCGTATTAGACAGGGTGGCCAAATGTGTTAAACCAGTAATTATTTGTTTCATGGGATGTGAAAAGGAAGAGATTCTTAAGTCGGGAGCTGTATATGCTCATAATCTGGAGGCCGCAGCACGGAAGGCATTAAGTCTTGCAGGAATAGTCCTGGAGGAAGCTGATCCGGAAAAAGTCCAAGAGTTAGCAGATGCGCATGCAACAGCTATGTCCAAGGAACAAAAATATGTACGAGGACTTTTCTGTGGAGGAACTTTTGTTGAAGAAGCAATGGTTGCTATGAGAGAAGATATTGGAGATATCTATTCCAACGCTCCTTTGAGCGAGGAATTCAAGCTTGGGAAAGCTACCGTTAGCTATAAAAACTCTGTGGTTGATTACGGTGATGAAGAGTTTACCATGAGCCGTCCTCACCCTGTTATTGACACTGAACCAAGAGCAATGGGTATTATACGTGAAGCAAATGATCCTGAAACGGCAGTAATGTTACTTGACTTCGTTTTGGGTCCTGCAGTCAATAGTGATCCCGTTGGTTCAGTCATTAACAATATAAAAGAAGCCATGAAAATCGTAAGTGACCGCGGTGGCAAACTAGCAGTCGTTGCATCAGTATGCGGTACCGAGGCTGATCCACAGAAACGTTCCCTTCAACAAGAAATGCTTAGAGAGGCAGGCGTAATAGTTTGCCACGATAATTATCAGGCGGCTTTACTTGCTGGAAAAATGATCAAGAGCAAAATGAGGAGGGCTTAAGTATGCAAAATAAAATAGATGAGCTTTTTAAAAGTGAATTAGTAGTTGTTAATATTGGCCCCAAAATGTTCGGTGATGCAGTAAGAAAGCAGGGAGCAGAGGTTATTCAAGTGGACTGGAAGCCTCTGGCCGGTGGAGACAAGGAAATGATTGCAATATTAGAGGCTTTAGGTGGTATATAAGAGGCATATAAGCAGAAAACATATCAATAGAAGATATAAAAATGAAAGGGGTATTATATTGTATGAAAATTCTGGTTCTTAATTTGGGTTCGACGAGTTTTAAATTTAAGTTATTTGATTTTAGTACAGAAGAAAAGGTATTGGCATCAGGTGGAGTAGAGAGTATTGGAAGCCCGAAAGGTGCCTACAGTATAAAGTTGCCTGGAGTCGTTGTAAAAGGGGAATGTACTTGCGCTATTCATGGTGATGCTATGGATCTGTGTGTTGATACATTGATAAAGAACAATGTGATTAAGACCATAGGAGATGTGGATGCAACAGGCTATAAAGCTGTTCATGGTGGAAGTATAACCGGAGCAAAATTCGTGGATAATGTTTTGATGAAGGTTATGGACGATTTCTCCTCCTTTGTACCGGCACATAATCCTATTTATCTAAGTACCATGCGTTCCTTGCAGAATAAATATCCTCATTTAAAGCAGGTTGCCTATTTTGAAACTTCATTTCACGCTACTATGCCTGAGTATCGTGCGGTATACGGAGTACCATACGAATGGTGCGCTGACTACGGAATCCGCAGATATGGTTTTCATGGCTCCAGTCACAGTTACATAGCATGGAAGCTTAATGAATTGGAACCGGCAGCGAAACGAATCGTTTCAATTCACCTGGGAGGTTCTTCTTCTCTGTGTGCGATTAAAGATGGAATCAGTATTGCAGAAAGCATGGGAGCAACAACTCAATCGGGATTATTCCATAATAATCGTGTCGGTGATTTCGATGCCTTTTGCATCCCTGACTTGATCAAAAGATACAATGGTGATTATGATGAGGTGTTTAAGCAGTTATCAACAAAAGGCGGGTTCTTAGGTATCAGTGGAGTTAGCAATGACCTTCGAGAGGTTCTTCAAGCACGAGAAGAGGGGAATCAGAGAGCTGATTTAGCTGTGAGAGCCTTTGTGGATTCCATTGTAGGTTATATCGGAATGTTTACGTCATACCTCGGCGGACTGGATTCTATCGTATTTACAGGTGGAATAGGACAGCATAGTGCGGTAATCCGAGATATGGTATGCAATGAGTTGGGTTGGTTATCACTGCAAATCGACAGCAATAAAAACCTTAAGGCCAGCGAGGAAAGAATCAATACAGAGGTGAGCAAGGTATCTGTATGGGTACTTGAGACCAACGAAGAACTTATGGTTGCCAGACAAGTTAAAAAATTAATAGAGAGCGCTGAATAATAAAATTGAAGCGTTGAAGGTTAAATTCGTGTCACAAATTATGGAAGCTCGCTTAACGGAGGATTTTAATGCTTCGGCAGAAATATATGGTGTAATTCACTCAAAGTTTCGTACTGCACTTAATATACTTTTCAGGATGCCGGGAGGCGGTACTAGGTTAATTACAGTGATTACCTCTGGTACAAAAGGAATTCCGGATAGCATAACCGTAACAGAGAAATATTTTGCTCAGCTTATGTTTCTGCCAATAGGCTCCAAGGTTTTATGCAAAAATTATGAATTTTATTTTGATTCCATTTTTGAGGTGCTGAAAGGAAATATACAATGCCTTCGGCAAAGTACTATCGTAATTAATAATATGTCAAATGATTCGGTTGGGTTGCCTAATTTGACAAGTTATTTAATAGAACTGAAAAATCATTTTACGGAATCTTATTTTAATGATAAGGACTCAGTTTTAAGCTCAGAACAGCGAATGAGAATGGTTGAAGATCTGCAGTGCTTTTCGAAAGCATGGCTGGAAAAAGATTATACAAAAATGGAATCAATTTTATTGAAATTAACAGGGCGAGGTATCGGGTTGACACCATCCTGTGATGATGCATTGATTGGAATAATCGCAGTGTATACCGGGGCAAGACTTTATGCCAAGAGCACAGCTGGTATAACGAATCAAAACTTAAAAGCGTGGATAGAACTGATAGATATTGGGAGCCTTACCCCTTTTAACAGATTATTGTTCAACCGAACCACCGATGTTTCATTAAAGTATTTGTGCTGTTCTCAGGAGGAGCGTTTTTCCGACGTAATCATAGAGTTAGTAAAGGCTGTTTTTTCCGATAAGGAGGAAGATTTAAGACCTTATATCTATGCCGTTTCTTTGGTGGGTGAAAGCTCCGGTCGGGATATGCTGTTTGGTATGGAGATTGCTTACAGGGAACTGAGTAAATTACTACTTTTTTAATATTAATACTGATGTTGAGTTACCTAATCCGGCGGTATTTCCACCAGTTTAAGGAGTTCATGCAGCTTATTAGCTAGAAGCATGAGAGACAGCTTAAGTGGAGTACAACCGTTTAGGCTGTCTCTTATTTTGTTATAAATGATATTTTAGATTGATACCATTGATAGTTACAAAGCAATTGTTAATCGAGAGATGGAGGTTTTATGAAAAAATGTATAATTATATCGGATTCTTTTAAGGGTACGCTTTCCAGTTCGGAAATCGCAAGGATTGCCAAGACAACGGTTCCTGAGATCTTCCCAGACTGTGAGGTTCTTACATTTCCGGTCGCCGATGGTGGAGAAGGTACTGTCGAATGCTTTTTGGAGACCTTACAGGGAGAGTCGGTATCACTTACTGTTGTCGGACCATATCCGGAAGAAACCATTGAGGCAATCTATGGTCGCTTTGGAAATACTGCAGTCATTGAAATGGCTTCGGTTTCCGGACTTCCGTTGGTGGGAACTCGAAAAAATCCCGCTGCGACCACAACCTATGGTGTTGGTCAGCTCATTGCCCATGCACTGGAGCAGGGCTGTACCGAAATACTGCTTGGGCTCGGTGGGAGTGCTACCAATGATGGTGGTTGTGGATGCGCAGCGGCGCTTGGCACCATTTTCTATAATCAGAAGAATGATTCGTTTATTCCAACCGGCGGTACCTTGGATCAAATCACTAGAATATGTAATGATGCAATGTCTGAACGTCTGAAGAATGTTCGCATCACAATTATGTGTGATGTAGATAACCCTATGTATGGACCTAAGGGTGCAGCATATGTTTTTGCACCCCAGAAAGGTGCCGATGCTGTAATGGTACAGCAACTGGATGATAATCTTAGACATCTGTCAGATCTGCTGCAAAGTCAGCTACAAATTAATGTTGCAGAGATTCCGGGAGCCGGTGCGGCTGGTGCCATGGGTGCAGGATGTCTGGCCTTCTTGGGCGCAGAATTAAAATCCGGAATCGAAGCAATTCTTGATATGCTGAATTTTGATAGTCATCTAGAGGGTGCAGACCTTGTCATAACCGGTGAAGGAAAAATAGACAATCAGAGTATCAACGGTAAGGTTATTTCAGGAATTGCCAATAGAACAAAACCTCATGATATACCGCTTGTTGCTATTGTTGGATGCATTGACGACAGTGCAAGTGCAGCATATGAACTCGGAATTACAGCTATGTTCAGCATTGACCGTGCGGCATTACCTTTTTCTGAATCTTCAAGCCGTAGTGCCAAAGACTATCGATTGACACTGATTGATGTACTTCGACTCATACGAGGTTTCGACAATAAATAACTCAGGTTTGTGAAGTGAAATTTATGAACTGGTTTAATAATAGATTCAATGCAGATGGGGTTTAGCACCGATATTAACAATTTAGTGGTGCACTGATTATATGAGCGAAGCTAAATTTTAATTAATATAATGTTTTGTGGGAGGAATGGTGTAATGAAGAAAAATTAAGTTTTATGCAGTATGCAGTAACTAGTTATCCGTCAAAGTTATGTTCGGGGTAGGATAAGATGGTTATTACATTTTGAAAGCAAGATTGTTAAAGTATCAAATTCTGGATATTTCCAGAAAATCTAAGGGTATTTAATTAAATTATGGGAGGAATTTTATTATGAAAAATATCAAGAAGATTATAGTAACAATGTTAATTGCAATTATGGTTATCAGCAGCACGTCAACAGTATTCGCAGCAGCGAAGTCTTATACTTATAAGGATGGTACATATACTGGAAAATCAGCAGGAGACTTCGAGTATCAGTTAGAAACAGTTGTATCCGATGGAAAGATTAAATCTGCGTCAATGCATATGTTTATGAATGGTACAAGCTTAGATGCTTACGTGGATAAAAAGCCTGAATTAAAGGCGCAGTACGATGAATTTGCTGGTTTTTGTAAGGAGATGGTAGAAAAGAATGATGGTTCGGCTGTTGATACAGACAATAAATTCTTCAAAGAAGCAGTTTTAGATTTTGAAAAGCAGGCCGGCAAAAAGGAAGTATCATCTGCAGCGTCCTCTGATAAGGTAAAGAACTATACACCAACCATTACCGCATATAAGGCTGGAACAACTACAATCAGTGGCGCCTGCTTAAAAAACACAGTTGTGTATGTAAAAGTAGGAAGTAAGACATATACGGATAAAACCACATCCTCCGGAAAATATTCAGTTAAAGTACCTGCCTTAAAGAAAGGTACTAAAATTTCTGTAAGTTTAAAAGTGGATAATGTTCAAAGTAAAACAAAAACAGTAACAGTTAAGTAATTATGGGAATGTAAGAATGATAGAATGGGTCTCCTTATGAGGAGACCCATTCTATCATCAATAAAATAAATTGATTTAATTCCATCATCCTGTTGTTTCACATCGGTGCAGACTTTAGTTTTTAGTATTAGATTCTGCATAATTAATACTGGTTTCAGGATTAAGACCACTGGTAATGGAAGCTCTTGTAGACAAAGAAATCAAGATGATAATCATGATGGAGCTGTAGAAACCTTTTGAAAATATTCCAGAATTTTATTTTGGCTCGGATAGAATAAACTGTTAGATAAATACGATAAAGTTTTCGTGAAAGGAAGATACGAATGAACTTAATAAGAAATACAAAAGTAGCATTTAAATTATGGATGGTGTTATTGCCGACATTGTTAATGTCTATCGGAGCTGTAACCAGGCTTAGCATTTTGGCTCATGATTCTAACATGGAAGCAAGTGGGCTTTATTACGATGTAATATATCATAATGCATCTTTATTAAATGATGCAAAGCGGGATTTTTATCAAACCTCAATGTTAGAGATGGAAGTATTGCTCAATGGCAATTCGTTAGATAGAGATACAATCAAGCAAGTAAGCAGCAATTATACCGATAAAAAAAAACTGGTGTTTGATCAGGTCAATGAAGCAATGAACAATCTTCAGAATAAGGAAGAAGTTTATTTGGAGTTTAAAGATAGTGAAATTAAGCTAAGCCTTTTGGAACTCAGGGATCAGTATATGACCTTATACGACCAATGGGATTCTTATGAAATAATGACGAGTAATGGCTCTGTTGAACTACGGAAGGAGAAGCAGGAGCTTGCTGAACAAATTAGAACAGTTCTTGATCATATGACAATTACCCTGGATTCCTACGTCACTCAGGCAGATGAGAAGCTTAATGAGGAGATGCTAGGTGAAATTATTGCAGTATCGTCAGGGATGTTAGCTATTATCATAATAACTATGATAGCTGCGATTTTCATAATCCGATATATAAGAGATAATATAAAGAAATTAACGGGTAATATGGAGTCGCTGGCAGATAACAATCTATCAATCGGAGGATATGATATGAACAGTAAGGATGAACTGGGAGTATTGTCAAAGTCCATCGGCAAACTGATCGTATCACTCCGTGGAATCATTACGCAGGTAATCAAAACCTCAGAGCAATTGTCAACCGCGTCAAATTTACTTCGTGTTAATACAAGTGAAGTAACTGGGTCAATGAACGAAATAGTAAAAACAATCAGTGATATAGCAGAGGGAGCTTTCCACCAAGCTGAGGATGCTCAGCAATTAGTAGTAGAAATTACTGATCTTGGAAGGGCAATTTCGCATAGCACCGAAAATGTGAAAGGGTTATCGGCAGCCAGCCAAAATATTATGGGAGCCACCGAGTTGGGTTTGGAGACTGTAAATAAATTGGAGAAAATAACAAGAAAGAGTGAAGATGCTTTCCTGACAATCTTTAATATTATTGATGCGACCAGTTCAAAAGCAAGTAGAATCGGTGAGGCAAGCACTATAATAACAGATATATCTAAAAAAACAAAACTATTGGCTCTGAATGCTTCCATCGAAGCAGCTAGTGCCGGCGAAGCAGGAAAAGGATTCGCGGTAGTAGCAAATGAGATTAGTAAACTATCTGAGGAGTCAAAAAAATCTACGATGATTATAGACGAGATATTAAATGAAATTACATCTGGCATTAATACTGCCTGCAGTGAAAGTAAAGTTGTGAAGTACGTAGTAAAGCTACAAGCGGATATCGTAAATGAAACAAAGGATAAATATATTGCTATTGTAGGCGCTCTGGATGATATTAACCGAGATATTGGAGAACTAGAAACGATTTCCTTTAATATGGAACAGAGCCGCAGGGGTGTAGCAGATTTTGGAAGCAATGTATCTGCCGTTTCCGAAGAATACGCTGCCAGCACGGAGGAATCATCAGCAACTACGGAAGAAGTCCTTGCCGCTATGACAAATATAAACCAAGTGTGCATAGAAGTGGATGCTTTAGCGCTGGAGCTGAAAAATTTGGTGAATAAATTTAAATTAGCAGAAGATAACATTGATATTGAGAAAGAAAAACCTCTGTAACAATGAGCGAAAGCACAGTTAACTTTGTATTGTAATATAGAAAGATTGTATTTTTGAGAAAGAATAAAATTATTGATTTATTATAAAGCAAGGCAATATTTTTGCTTTGGAAGCAAGATATTGGTTGTTATTTGATTTCGGAATACTTTACAATATATTTTACAAACAATTTATCCAAACATACATAAATTGTTTGTTGTTATAAGGAAGGGCTTTATCAATGTGAAAGGATTAAAAAACTATCAATTGAGCCTGCTATAACTTTATAAAATCATGACACTAGATTAAAAATACGAACAATAAAATATTGAAGAATAGTTTAGATTTGCAAATAACTTGAATAACAAAGTTGTAGTTATAATAAGTATTGGAGGAAGCTATGGGACAATATTATTTAGGAATCGATATCGGTACTACTAGTACGAAATCCATTGTTTTTGCAAAAGATGGGAAAATAGTGTCTAAATCAACGAAAGAATATCCAATTTATTCACCAAGGAAGGATTTCAAAGAACAAGAACCCGAAGAGATGCTTGCTGCTGTTATTTTAACATTAAAGGATAGCATGGAACGAGCCAATATAGATCCTGAAAACATAGCATTTATATCCTTTAGTTCTATGATGCACAGCATCATTGCAGTGGATGAAAATGGAGACCCATTAACACGTTGTATTATATGGAATGATAATAGGAGTGCTCCATATGCTGAAGAGTACAAAAGAAATGGAAAAGGAAGAGAGTTTTATATTAAAACAGGAACTCCGACACATTCTATGTCTCCACTTTATAAATTGATGTGGTTAAAGGACAATGAGCCTGACCTATATCAGAAAGCATATAAATTTATTTCAGTAAAAGAATATATTTTTTATAAGTTATTTCATGAATATGTGGTAGATTATTCCATTGCCTCTGCTACAGGAATGTTTAATATATTTGACCTTCGGTGGGATAAGGATATTCTTGAAACACTCCGGCTGGGTGAGCATAAGCTATCAAGACTAGTTCCAACGACCCATATAATGAGTAACCTGGATCCTGAAATTTGTGCAAAAACAGGATTGACGAAGAAAACTCGCTTTGTAGTTGGTGCTAGCGATGGGTGTCTTGCGAATCTTGGCTCTAACGCAATTGAACCTGGCGTGGCAGCAGCGACAATCGGTACAAGCGGTGCTGTGAGAGTAGTTGCTAATAAACCTATAACAGACGAAAAAGAGAGGTGCTTTTGTTATTATCTTTCCGAGAACAAGTATGTTGTAGGCGGAGCAATTAATAATGGCGGAATCGTATATCGATGGTTCAGAGATGAATTTGGAGAAGTCGAAAAGGAACAGGCGAAAAAACGAAATATTGATCCTTATGAGTTAATAAATAGAAGGGTTGAAGACACGAAGCCAGGGAGTGAGGGGCTGCTATTCTTACCTTTCTTAACAGGGGAAAGAGCGCCATACTGGAATACAAATCTTAGAGGAGCATACATTGGTATTTCAGACCGCCATAGTAAAAGTCATTTTGCAAGGGCATTACTGGAAGGTATTTGCTACGATATGAATGATGTACTTGATGCTCTGAACGAGTTGGTGGGAGATGTAAAATGCATTTATGCCAATGGTGGCTTTGTTCGTTCATTAATCTGGGTTCAAATGCTCTGTAATGTTTTCAATTTAGATGTTTTCATTTCTGACAACTACGAGAGTTCCTGCATTGGGGCGATTATGCTTGGCATGCTAGCAGTCGGTGAGGTAGAAAGGCTGGAGCAGTGCAGCTATTTGATTAACGTAAGCCAAGTACTTAAGCCGATGAAAGAAACTAAGGACACATATAAAATTTTATATGCTCTCTATAAACAATCCATTGAAAAGTTAACACCAATACTAGAGCAATTAGCAGATTTTCAAAAATAAGCGATTTAAATATAAGAACCGTGTTGAATAATAACGGGCAAAAATAAAAGGAGGTCAAAAATGAGCAAACAGCAAATAGGAGTAATTGGACTTGCAGTAATGGGCAAAAATCTTGCACTAAATATTGAAAGCAGAGGTTATAGTATTTCTGTCTACAATCGATCACGTGAAAAAACAGATGAACTGATTCATGAAGCTCAAGGAAAAAATGTATTAGGGACCTACGCAATCGACGAGTTCGTTAACTCACTGGAGAAGCCTAGAAAAATAATAATAATGATTAAGGCTGGAAAGGCTGTTGACGATACAATAGAGCAGCTTAAGCCTTACATTGAAAAAGGTGACATCCTGATAGATGGAGGGAATTCTTACTTTGATGATACGATGAGAAGAAATATGGAGCTAGAAAAGGAAGGCTATAGATACATAGGTACAGGGATCTCCGGCGGAGAAGAAGGGGCTCTAAAGGGACCGGCTATAATGCCTGGAGGACAGGAAGATGCCTACAGATTGGTTGAACCTATATTAGAAGCAATTTCGGCAAAGGTGGAAGGGGCACCATGCTGCACCTATATTGGTACGGATGGAGCCGGACATTATGTAAAGATGATTCACAACGGGATAGAGTACGGTGACATGCAATTAATCTGTGAAGCTTATGCCGTATTAAAAGAGGTGATACATCTTGATGAGAAGGAGCTTCATGAGGTATTTGCAGATTGGAATGAAGGAGAATTAGACAGCTTTTTAATAGACATTACAAAAGAAATATTTACAAAGTATGACCTTGATACAGGAAGGCCAATGATTGACATAATTCTTGATACTGCCGGGCAGAAGGGTACAGGAAAATGGACCAGCCAAAATGCGTTAGATCTCGGAGTATCAACGCCAACCATAACTGAGGCTGTTTTTGCTAGGTGTATTTCAGCAATAAAGGATGAGCGTGTGGCAGCAAGTAAAATACTTAGGGGTCCTTCGTTACCGGAATTTGCTGGTGATAAGAAGGCACTGATAGAGGCTGTTAGAAAAGCTCTTTATGCAAGTAAAATCTGTTCTTATGCTCAAGGCTTTGCATTAATGAAAGCTGCCGCTAAGGAATATGGCTGGAATTTAAATTACGGAAATATAGCAATGATATTTAGAGGTGGCTGTATTATTAGAGCACAATTTCTTCACAGAATAAAAGAAGCATATGACAATAATCCAGAGCTGACAAACCTTATGCTTGATCCATACTTCCAAAACATACTGGAGAGCTATCAGGATGCGTGGAGAGAGGTGATTTGCACAGCTGTTAAGTATGGAGTTCCAACCCCGGCGTTTTCAAGTGCATTGGCTTACTTTGATAGCTATAGAAGCAAAGTGCTCCCGGCAAATCTGCTTCAAGCACAAAGAGACTATTTTGGCGCTCATACGTTTGAGAGAAGCGATAAAGAAGGGGTGTTTCATTACCAGTGGTTTTAAAGAAAGGAAGGTGGAGGGTGCGATGCAGAAGATTATAGTGACAGAAAATAGAGAGAATGGCATAGCCGATGAAGAGTTAGCAAAGTCATTGGAACAGGCAGTTCGTGAAATAATGCCGCGACTTCAGAAGGTACTTCTTCTGCCTCCTGATTTTACAAGAATGCATTCAGGGGCAGGAAAAATCACTAACATATACTACAACATGCTGAAAAGTACCTGTCAAGTGGATATAATGCCTGCGTTAGGAACACATGAGCCAATGAGTCGCGGCGAGTGGGAGGAATTCTTTGGTGCGGATGTTCCTTTTGAATGTATGGTGGTTCACAACTGGAGATATGATGTTGTAAAGATAGGAGAGGTTCCTAAAGAATATGTAAGTAGCATATCTGAAGACCTTGTAAACGAAGCAATAGATGTAGAAGTAAACAAACGTATAATAGATAAGTCTTATGATCTAATCATTTCCATAGGTCAGGTGGTTCCTCACGAGGTTGTTGGCATGGCAAACTATAGTAAAAATATATTTGTTGGCTGTGGAGGAAGCAGCATGATTAACAAGTCTCATATGCTGGGGGCATTCTATGGTATGGAGAGAATCATGGGCAAGGATGGAACTCCAGTAAGAAAGGTTTTTGATTTTGCTGAACAGAATTTCATTACAGAGGTTCCCTTAATGTATGTTCTAACTGTCACCACAGCCAAAGAAGGAAAAGTAGCTATTCATGGACTTTACATAGGAAGGGAGAGAGAGCTTTTTGAGTCAGCGGTAAAGCAAAGCCAGCAAAAGAATCTTAACTTTATTGATAAGCCTTTGAAAAAGGTAATAGTTTATTTGGATGGAAAGGAATTTAAGAGTACATGGTTGGGCAATAAGGCCGTTTATAGGACAAGAATGGCTATAGCTGATGGTGGAGACTTAATTGTGTTGGCGCCGGGTGTAAGAAAGTTTGGCGAAGATGACAGAAATGATGAACTAATAAGAAAATATGGTTATGTAGGCAGAGAGAAGGTTCTTGAGCTGATTAAGGAACATGAGGATCTTCAAAGTAACTTATCTGTAGCTGCCCATCTTATTCACGGATCTTCAGACAATAGGTTTTCTATCACCTATGCAGTAGAAAAACTATCAAAAGAGGAAATGGAAGGAGTAAATTTCAACTATATGCCCTTGGATGATGCGATTAAGCGTTACAATCCTGATAAGCTTAAGGACGGTTTTAATACCTTGGAAAATGGCGAAGAGATTTTTTATATAAGTAATCCGGCTTTAGGATTGTGGGCAGACAGAAGTAAGTTCATATAAAGCAAGTAATTATAACTCGAAAATGAACCCTGAGGAATGCCGGGCACAGAAAAAAAGCCATTTGTGATAAGAGTCCAAAGGAAGAGGATCTTACTATAAATGGCTTTTACACTTCACGTTAATTTAGAAAGTATTCTATATCGTATCAGTGCTTCTGCGGTAAGCACTTGGTGTCATGCCCATATTCTTGCTGAATATAGATGTAAAATAACTTCTTGAACCGAATCCTAATACCTCGCTGATTTTTTCAATCCTTAAATTAGTACTAGTCAGCATATATTTGGCTTTTTCAAGACGTTTATTGCAGATATAGTCTGTTATTGATATGCCTACTTCCTGCTCAAATTTTCTAGATAAATAATACACGGAATAGCCAACTTTCTTTGCTAGAAACTCTAATGTCAATTTTTCCCCGGGATGTGTATCAATATACGCACAGCACATGCGTATTGGGCTGGGGCAGGTAGAAAGTTCCTTCATTTCATGAACGCGTTGGATATAGTCTGATAACATAACATCACTTATCTGATGTAAACCACTAATAGTATAGCACCGGTTGAGCATTCTTCTGTATTCGGAGCACAAAGAAAATGATATTTTTCGTGGGAGGCTGCCTTCCACTGCAGCTCGAGAAACCAATGTTAAAAGAACATGAAGGTGCTGTCTGTAGTAATCCACATTCATTTTATCACCATCATACTTCCAATTAGAGAGTACAGAAGCACGTTCGATTATATCACGATAATTCAGATCTCCATTTCGTACTTTGTAAAGCAGCTCTTGTTCTGTATTCCAATAGCCGTTGGTTCCCTCAAACTGATCTACTAATATCTTGCCGGGCTTTTTATGCTTCGATTCTTTTGTACTGTAGGGCAATACTTCCGAAGCTGAAATTGTTTCAGCATTCAGGCTATAATGGAGCATTATTGCAAACTGAATAATACTGGAGGAAGTCAACATTGGTAATGACTGAAAATCGGAGCGTAGAGTGGATTCAGCTTCCTTATCCAGACAAAGCGGTTTAAGAATGTCTGAATAACTCTTTTCATCGTTAAATCCTTTAAAAAATGGACCTTTCACATAGATGGCTGTAACGCTGTCTTCTAATCTCTCGAACGCTATAATCCAAGATAATATTGCTGAAGCTGTATAGACAATCGGTACATGGCACTTACGCATATGCTCATCAATTGTCTTGCGGCGTCCCTCCGACAGAAAGAGTTGATCAAATAATAATTCGTGAGGACAATTGCTCTCAATCACGTTAAATTGCGTATCATATTTCCAGTTCCAGATATTATAACAACAAGCAGTCAGCTGTTGAAAGACTTCCAGTCGCTCTTCTTTTCCAATCACTGACATCCCTCCAATCATTATCAGATAAATCATTCATAGATCAAAGCCGCTGATATCCCATATAAATTGAAATTTGATTTCCTGCATCAAGCAGATTTTGTAAGTGGCTGTATATATGTTCGTTTGTCATTCGGACATTGGGACCGCTTATACTTAGCCCGGCAATAATTCGGCCGGTAAAATCCCGAATCGGTACCGCAATACATCGTACGCCAAGCTCACATTCTTGATTGTCAAAGGCATATCCAAGCGATTGTATCTCTTCAAGATCTTGAAGAAGTGTACTTTTATTAGTAAGTGTATATTCAGTATACTTGTCCAGACCCTTGACCTGGCAGTAGGCATCAAGTTCGGCGGAGGTATATTCCGATAAAAAAAGTTTTCCAATGCCGGTACAATGCATAGGAGCAGCACTTCCTATGCGCTGAGTGCTCATCAAAGCTTTATTGGCAACATTGGCCACTTCAATATATATTACGGTCAGATCCTTTTGAACAGCTAAATTGCAGCTTTCAGTAAACAGATTTGCAATACTGCGCATAAAAGGGAATGCAATGTTACGCACATCAATCTGTGCAGACCTCCTCTGGGCAAGGCTGCATATCTTCAATGTTAAATAATATTTTCCGGATTCTGTTTCCTGAGCAACATAGCCCCGGTTACGAAGCGTAGTCAAAAACCGTAATGCTGTGCTTGGATACATACTGCACAATTCAGCCAGGTCTTGTAAACGAACCGGTTCTGGCTGTTCTGCCAAAAACTCAAGAATTGTAAGTAATTTATCAGAAGACTGATTCGCTTGAAACGGTGAAGCAATTATATCGTTCATGGTAATCTCCATTCCTCCAGAATCATTTGGGTAAATAACTTAGATATACTATAGCATCTGGTTTCAATAATTGCAATTTAATTATGAATAACATGAAAGCGTATTCTAATCGGATTACATCTATGTAAGCAATAATTTAGCCAACATTGTTGGTATAAGTGTTGGTTGAAATAGTGGCAATATATATGGTATTATTTTTATGTGAATTTAAATATAATAATGAGATTTTAATAATTGAAATTGAATGGGTTTGCAATTTTAAAAATGATACAGAATGGAGTGGTTAAGAAATGAATGTGATGTTGAAATAGGAGATAACCACAAAGAAAGCAGGCAGCGACTCATGGATATCGCAGTAGAGAACCTTCGCGCGTTTTTACCTGGGGAGCCTGTCAATGTAGTAAATCAATAAGTCTACAGAGGGAGAAGGTAGTAAATGAAAACAGAAAAGTATTATTGCGAGCCAAGTAAACAAATTCCGCAGATAGAAACGGATGTATTCATAGCCGGAGCCGGAACATCGGGCTGCATCGCAGCGATCGCAGCAGCTCGTACAGGGGCAAAAGTAGTA
Source organism: Herbinix sp. (assembly GCA_029239235.1). Taxonomy (GTDB): domain Bacteria; phylum Bacillota; class Clostridia; order Lachnospirales; family Lachnospiraceae; genus Mobilitalea. The sequence goes on along the minus strand of JAQZBD010000005.1, from coordinate 1,389 downwards.
TTGGTGGAAAAGTTGCCCGTCCCAGGGGGGACATATACAAATGGGGGAATTGGAACTTATAGCTTTTATGCCGCGGAAACAAATCCGGAGCGTGCCAAGCGAATTGTTGGGGGTATTGCCTTTGAACTGGCGCAGCGTCTGGAAGCTGCAGGAGGTGCAACCGGCTTTGTTCCGACAGCGAATGACCATTACCATAGCCCTTATCGATTTATGGCTGACCATGAAATTTACAAGGGAGTCATTTCTGAGATGCTAATAGAAGCCGGTGTTACCGTATTCCTGCAAACTATGTTTTGCGGTGTTGCTATGGAAGAAGAGCGAATTATGGCAGCATTTATTGAAAATAAGGATGGTCGTAGAGCTGTTATTGCAAAACAATATATTGATGCTTCCGGAGACGGGGATATTGCAAAACACGCAGGTCTGGAACAGGTTGAAAACTGGCAGAACTATGATCAGGTTTGCGGCGGTCCTACCGGGCTTGTGTTTGGCATGAATGGAATTGATTTTGACCGTGTAATTGCGGAGAATCCCGAGGCGGCTTTTCCCTTAGGAACAACGATACCTGCCCGAGATGGCAAGCTTCCAATTCAACGATTTGCTTTTGCTCATACGGCTGTTCCCGGAAAATATAAAAAAGTAGAGGAGCTTGATATTAATTTTTTCACATCGTTTCAGTCCATTCATCCAAATGAAGCTACGTATATTAACAACTCCAAAGGGGTCATGACCGATGCCAGTAAAGCAGAAAATTTAAGTCATGCGGAAATGCAGATGCGCATCAAAATAATGAAGATGGCAAGAGTATTTAAGGAAAGCGTACCAGGCTTTGAAAACTCTTATATTTCATGGGCGTCGATACAGCTTGGCATACGTGCCAGCAAAATCACCATCTGTGATAGAATCCTGACGCAGCAGGAGATATTGGAGGCGACACGCTTTGAGGATGAAATTGGTTTATATGGATTTCATGACCTGAGTCCAAGGAGACCAGAATGCCTGGTGAGAGAGCCAGGCTTTTATGGAATGCCTTATAAAATGCTCCTGCCAAAAAAATGTTCAAATCTATATATGGCAGGACGATGCGTAACCGTAGATATTGAAGCGCATATGTCCACAAGAAACACCGTCAGCTGCATGATTATGGGGCAGGCAGCCGGTGTAGCTGCAGCGATGTGTAGTATCAAAGGCTGTGATACACGAGAACTGGATTATTCTGAGCTTAGAAAAACACTTCTCGAACAAGATGTCATATTAGAAGCGTAAACAATGCAATTCCAATTTACAGATAATCTTTAACGAATATCAAAAACACCGCAGTATACTGAGGAACCCCTTAATATACTGCGGTATTTTTGTTTGGCAGTAGTTGTTTTGGTTATTGTTGGA
>JAQZBD010000187.1 GCA_029239235.1 Herbinix sp. | reverse complement strand
GCTGCACACACATCGACTACAAAGTCCGAAGCTTTTAAGCCGGCAATCTGACAGACTAACATGGAGCTGACATCCTGTACTGTAAAATCACCTTTTTGAAAGGCTTCCAGCTTTTCTAAATAATCAAAGTCCTTTATTTTAAAAGCATAATCCAGATAATCGCTTTGTTCTACAGTAACGCCTGCCTCAGTAAGCTCCTGTTTTAGCTGCTCCGGAGTTGTTTTCGCTTTATTACAACGTATTGTCAGCTCTTTCTCCTTCACGGATGCCTGTAGCATGGCTTCTACAATCGTAAAATCATATTGCTTTAGCAATTCTTTTGCCAACCAGTTAGGAACGGAATACATCACTTCAAGAAAGGATGCGGGTTCCTTTTGTCTATCCGGATATTGTACCTGATACAGATTTCGGGAGGTGTTACGCAATACACCGTTGACAAACCCGGATAATCCGGTGAATCCACGTTTTTTTGCTATTTTTACCGCCTCATTACAAACCGCACTGGCTGGTACCTGATCCATGGATAAAAGCTGATAAACGCTGAGCCGAAGCAGATTACGGATGATAGGCTTCATTTTCTTGATTGGTACCTTGGAAAACTGACCAATGATATAATCTAATTTAAGATAGCTCTTAACCGTACCCTGAAACAGCCTTGAGATAAAGGCTCTTTCCTGCTTATCCAAATTCTGGTTTGCCTTTAAGGTCTGATTCAATATCGTATGGCTGTATTTATCTCCTTCAATCACTTCAAGAAGCATATCCAAGACGATCTCTCTTGCACCTAACTGATTAGTCGTCACGACGTCTTCCTCCAAATAGTAAAATTAATCTTAATAACTGTAATATACTAGCTGCCGCTGCTGCAACATAAGTCAAAGCTGCTGCATCAAGTACCTTTTTCGATTGTCCAAGCTCATCGCCGTATAATATTCCTGTTTCACTGAGCCTTGCAATTGCTCTTTTTGAGGCGTTAAACTCCACCGGAAGAGTGATCAGCTGGAATAATACAGCAGCGGAAAACAAAACAATTCCAAGGTTAACTAAAAATTCATTATAACCCATAAAAATACCGAGAATGATAACCGGCCAAGCTGCCATGGAACCAATGTTAGCTACCGGTACCAGGGTGCTGCGAAGAATTAGTGGTGCATATGAATTCTGATGCTGGATTGCATGTCCACATTCATGTGCTGCCACTCCTACTGCTGCCAGGGAGCTGCTCCCATAGACCGAGTCCGATAAACGGAGGACTTTGCTTCTTGGATCATAGTGATCCGTCAAATTCCCAGCCACTGACTGTATTTGCACATCGTAAATTCCTGATTCACGAAGAATTCGCTCTGCTGCCTGAGCACCGGTAATTCCTGTTCGAGTACTTACCTGCGAATATTTTGCAAAGGCAGATTTCACTTTTGCCGATGCTGCCAGGGTAATAACGATACCAATGATAACTAATATATATGTCCAGTCAAAATAGGGATAATAACCATAACCGTAACCCATAATAAAACCTCCATTCTTTCAATAGGCTACAAATTCGGGCATCAGTACGGATTGATAAAGAAAGCCTGTTACAGCATCAATATAGGCTTAAAACAGAAAATTTGCAATCTCATCTTCCAATGCCCCTTGTATCAACTAATAAAAAACATTTAACCGAGTTCCATTCCGACTGTAATGGAAAAGCCACGCAAAAATGCATCTGCTGGCATACGCTTTTTACCCTCTAACTGCAATTCCTTTACAACCAACAAACCTTCACCTGTCATAATTACAATTGCATTATCTCTTACTTCTACGACAGTACCAGGTGTAGCATTCTTAAATTCAAGCTGCTGGCTTTCTGAAATATTCTCTGCCTCTGCCTGCCAAAGCTTTAAGCTTTTCCCCTCTAAGAATGTATATGCGCTTGGCCAAGGATTTAAACCACGAATCAGTCGTTCTATTTGTTCTGCTGATCTTGTAAAATCCAGCTTCCCCATTTCCTTGCTGATCATCTTAACATAGGTTGCCTTTTCATTATCCTGCGGTATTCTGTTCGCCTCACCGGCTTCGATCTGTCTCAATGCCTTTATAATGGAAGCCGAGCCCTGTACTGCCATCTTATCAAATAAGCTTCCGCCGGTTTCTTCTGAAGTAATCGGAATAATGTCCTGTAAGATAATATCTCCCGTATCCAAACCAACATCCATGTACATAATGGTAATGCCAGTTTCTTTTTCTCCATCAATAACGGAATATTGAATCGGAGCTGCTCCACGGTATTTTGGCAGCAGAGAAGCATGTACATTAATACATCCGTACTTTGGTATATCTAGTAATGCTTTCGGCAGAATCTGTCCAAATGCTGCAACTACAATCACATCCGGCGAAAGCTCTTCTATTTTTTCTAAAAATTCCGGTTCTTTTACTTTTAATGGTTGATACACTGGAAGCTCCTGCTTCAATGCCAATTCCTTCACCGGGGAGAAAGCTAATTCTTTCCCTCTGCCTTTTGGCTTATCTGGCTGAGTCACAACACCCAACACCGGAAATCAGGTTAGGTAATGAAAGAATTACTCAACTTCGTCCGTTGAAAAAGAACTGCGAAGCTCTCCTTCTGTAATCTCAATATAAAGCACACCATTTAAATGATCGATTTCATGACAAAGTGCTCGTGCTAATAATTCAGTACCCTCAACAATAAATTCTTCCATCTTTTCATTAAAAGCCTTAACTTTCACATGATTCGGTCTGGTTACAGTACCAACCTTACCCGGTACACTAAGACATCCTTCATCCCCGGTCTGGGTACCATCCGTTTCCAAAATAACTGGATTAATCAATATCATAGGCTCATCACCCTCCGGTGATACATCAATAACAATAACACGCTTTAAAATTCCAACCTGCGGTGCTGCAAGCCCTACACCACCAGCATCATACATCGTATCCAACATATCATCAATCAAGGTGAGAATCTTATGATCTACTTCCTTAACCTCTTTGCTAACCTTATTTAAAACCTTATCTCCCACTTCTCTGATATTACGTATTGCCATACTCATCATTCCTCTCTATCTTCACTCATTAACATTAAATTCAAACAACCTAGGGAATCTCATATCCTAACCTACTTATCCCCTATCCAAACTACCCTTCAGCACTCAAATAATTCCAGTGCTTCTACTAATCATACCATACCTATCTATGCAAAATCAACAATATCTTGTGTCATCCCATACCATAATCACTAAATAACGCCCTCAATCCGACCACTCATCAATATTTCCAAAGAAATAATACCCCTCATTATACCTTTGCGAATTCAAAGGTATATGTTCACACTCTAAATAACCACCCCAGTAATATCCTAATACCCACTCATCGGATTAAAGTCAAATTGGAGATTACATCCCGCAAATTGCTCAGAAAAATTAAAATAACCCTCTAAATAGTCTTTCATTTCTACCAGCTTATTATAATCCCCATGTTTTAAATATATGACCTGTCGATAAATATCATTTGCTTTCGATATACTTGCTGAAGCCGGACCGATCACACTCGCCTCTTCCTGCTTCTCTTCAATATAATGCTTGATGGCAGCTGCCAGATGAGTTGCTGCCTTTACCGCTTCCGATTCCTCCTTGGAAGTAATAAGTAGCAGTAATATATGTGCTGCCGGAGGGTATTGCATTAAGCTACGGTAAGACATCTCCTGCCGATAAAAGGCTTCATAATCACCTTCTGCCGCAGTAATAACACTGTAATGCTCCGGGTGGTAGGTTTGAATCACTACTTCTCCCGGCAGTACATCCCTTCCGGCCCTTCCAGCTGCCTGACACAGTAATTGGAAGGTTCTTTCGCTTGCACGAAAATCTCCTGTATAAAGCGAAAGATCCGCAGCTATGATCCCTACTAAGGTTACCTTAGGGAAATCATGGCCTTTGACTATCATCTGAGTTCCAACTAAAATATCTGCCTGATGCTTGGAAAATGCCGATAAGATCGCTTCATGACCACCTTTATTCCTAGTCGTATCCGCATCCATTCGAAGAACTTTGGCCATTGGGAATTCCTTTTTCACCAGTTCTTCTACCTTCTGTGTACCGGTGCCAAAGGCCGCGATGTACTTTGAGCCGCATGCCGGGCAAGAAGCCGGCTGCTTTTCTTCATGACCGCAATAATGGCATACCAATCTTCCATTATTATGCGCCGTTAAAGAGACATCACAATGAGGGCATTTGATTACATAACCACAGCTTCGACAGGAAACAAAGCCTGCATAACCCCGACGATTCAGAAAAAGCATGATTTGTTCCTTCTTGCTTAATCGGTTTAGGATTAAATCCTTTAGTTTTTCACTGAAAATTGATTTATTCTTCTTTTTTAATTCTTCACGCAAATCTGCAATCCATACCTGGGGCGGTTCAGCTTCCTTGGCACGTTTCGTCAGGCTGTAGAGCTTCATTTCACCCTCTTTCGCCTTTCGATAAACTTCCAGGGATGGAGTCGCTGAGCCAAGTACCACAGAGGCTTTCGTAAGTCTCGCTCTCTCTATTGCTACCGGAGTCGCATGGTATTTCGGAACAGATTCACTCTTATAACTATATTCGTGTTCTTCATCAATAATGATTAAGCCCAAGCTTTGAAAGGGGGTAAAGAGTGCCGACCTTGGCCCAATCATAATATCGATCTCACCATTTTTTGCACGCACGCTCTGGTCATATCGTTCCCCGTGGGACATTTTTGAATTCATAATACTAATTCTATTACCAAATCGCTTATAAAAGCGCATAACCGTCTGATAGGTTAAAGCAATTTCCGGGATCAGCATAACCACCTGTTTGCCCTGGGCAATGACAGACGCAATCATTTCCATATATACTTCCGTCTTACCACTTCCGGTGATGCCATGTACCAAATAGGTGGCGCGTATTCCCTGCTGATACTCTTTTAGAAAATCCTCGACTATGGTTCTTTGTTCTCCATTAAGGTTAACCGGATGATATACTTCTTCCTGATTCTCAATGGGATTTCGATAAACCTGCTCAGAGGTGATTTTTGCAACACCTTGCTTCTCCATACCTAGTAAAGTGGCTCTCGGAACATTTAGCTTGTTAATGACAACATCATACTCCAAGTTCGGTTCTTTTAACAGTGCTTCCAGGAGACGAAGCTTCGCCTTGCTATTCTTCTTCTGATATTCGAAAAATAATAGCTTTGCCTCTTCTTTTCCAATCGCCAGTTGTACACTTCTTTGCTCCTTTATTTTTACTGCTTTTCGAACCGGAATAACGGTTTTTAGGGCATCATTCATTGTGCCTCCAAAATTCTCCTTGATATAATACGCAAGGTAGATCAGATGACTTTCAATGACTGGTGCCCCGTGGGCCACTTCATAAATAGGCTTGATTCGCTCTACGCTAATCTTTGGTTCCATGGATAGTCCGACGATATATCCATTGATTCTGCGATTACCTTTTCCCAGCGGAACAACGACAAGAGAACCGATGGTCGCTTTTTCTTCCAGATCTATGGGAATAGCATACTGGTAGGTCTTATCTAGATTCTCGTGGGATATGTCTATAATAATATCTGCATAGTAACGAAATGACATCGGCTCCTCCTTCGTAATTTTTTCTTTTATACCTAACATTTTTTCAGATTCTTATCTTACCTTCCGGCTAAAATATCTGTAATCAGCTCACGCTCATCCATATGATACTTTACACCGTTGATTTCCTGATAATCCTCATGACCCTTACCCGCTAAAACGATGACATCACCTTCCTCGGCATTGTCCATACAGTATTTTATCGCCTGCTTACGATCAATTATTTCAACGTATTTGCCTGATGCCTTTTTTACTCCTACAATAATATCATCAATGATGCTTTGCGGATCCTCTGTTCTTGGATTATCCGAGGTCACTACTGTAAGATCAGCTAGCTTTGAGGATACCTCTCCCATCTCAAATCTTCTGCTTCGAGAGCGATCCCCTCCACATCCAAAGAGGCACACTAAGCGTCTTGGATGGTATTCCTTCATGGTTGTGAGTAAACTCTCCAGACTCATTGCATTATGTGCATAGTCAATCATTAATGTATATTGATCTGACACTGGAACCAATTCCACACGTCCTCTGACACTGACGCTTCTCAATGCCTTTAATATCTCCTCTTCGCTAACACCGAAATGTCTGCAAAGCGCAATCGCACATAAGGAATTATATACATTAAATTTCCCAGGAACATTCATGTTCACGTCCATATGCATTAAGCCATCTACTTTATATGCAATTCCTAGGTAACCCGGTCTTTCTACCAAATCAATCTCAGAGGCGCGAACATCAGCCTTCTCTGAAAAACCAAAGGTTTCTACCTGACAAGTATGACCCTCTAATATTTTAGAAGTATGGGAATCATCAATGTTAATCAAGCCTAGCTTACATTGCTGAAAGAGCTTACTCTTACAGCGCAGATAATCTTCAAAATCCTTATGCTCTGCACCGCCGATATGATCCGGGCTCAGATTAGTAAAGATTCCAAAGTCAAAGGTAAAGCCGGCCATACGATGCAGCATCAGCCCCTGGGAGGAAGCCTCCATAACAACACATTCACAGCCAGCTTCCACCATATCCGCAAAGTATTTCTGCACCATGTAGGACTCCGGTGTTGTGTTGTTCGCCGGTATTACTTTATCTCCGATGATTACTTCGATGGTTCCGATGAGTCCCACCTTTTTTCCTGTATTCTCAAGAATGGATTTGATCATATAGGTGGTTGTGGTCTTTCCCTTGGTTCCCGTGATACCAATGGTAGTCAGCTTTTCTGCCGGATGACCAAAATATGCTGCTGACATATAGGCGAGTGCCAGTCGGCTGTCCTCTACTTTAATGACTGTGACTCCTTCCGGATAGTCACCGTCCTTTTCTACGATAACCGCTGTCGCTCCCTTACTTACAACCTCACCAACAAATTCATGCCCATCCCTAACTGCACCAGAAATACACACAAATACGGAGTCACTAACTACTTTCCTGGAATCGTATACCAATTCTGTGATCTCAATGTGAGTCTCCCCTTGCAAACAAGTATATTCTAATCGCTCTAACATTTTGTCTAAAAACATGCTTTGTCCTCCTTAATATTTTCGAACTAACGGTCATTAGGCCGTGAGGCCACCGGGTGACGGATGTGAATTATGCTTTTCAATAATTCACACTTTTAACAGGTATGTATCATCACAAAAATTCTGCTATAGCTCCGTTACCATGATATGTAGTTAATTCATCCTAACATCTAATACTGCCCGGTTTTTATCGTATTTTTAGGTATGAATTTATAGTTTTAATCAATAGAAGTTTTCTATTTCCTTTTGTTCCAAATATTATTATAGGCGATTCAAACTATTTGTAAAGAAAAAGATGGTAAGCAAGCTGTATAATCTCATTATATCATTTATGATAAATCCACATAGGTTACTTCCGGGACATTGGATTTCAAAATATCCCGCACAAGATTATACCAGCTTTTACATCTGTTCAAAACAATGGCGTCCGAGGTAATGACATTTTCTAGCTTTTCTAACAGTACATCTGCATTATTAACCAATTGTACATCAATTCCATAAGGAAATTCTTTTAACAACTCATATAGCTTCATTTTTAATCGCCCCGTATTGGAAACAGGTGCATCCAAATAAAAGGTTACATGCTCTATTTGTAACTCCATTAATTTAGCTCCGATTAATACGATTGCTTTCTCAGTCTTATCGATTAACCGATAGGTACCCCGAAGGCCTGCCAGATCTCTGATTGTGCCATCCATACAGCGAATCAGGGTTCCCTCCGATAATGCCACCTCTAAGGTAATGATTGTATTCAATCCATCGATATAGATCTTTTGTTTCATTTGTTCCTTGGAAAGCTCCTTAGCTTTTCTTAGCATTAAAGCATTTTGCTCTGAACTGGCTCTTACAATTGCCAACCTTTGACGCTCTGACAACATATAATGATTTCCAACGTAGGTGGAAGCATTTTTAATTGGGTAACCACGACTTAATAGATACAGAATATCCTGTTGCGCAATGCGAAGTATATTCAGATTTTCCACACTAAATTCCTTCGCATCGGAAGGAACAAAACCACGTCTACTATTTGACATATCATCACCTACTAATCTATGTTTACATCCCGCCGGTGTTTCCCTATTATAGATAGTATTCCTCTTTTTTCCTGATTTTAACCACATTAAGTGACACGTGGGGTGACAAGGGGACGGGGTTGTTGACACGTTAGCTAATGACAAGAGAATGTTGTCGACACTTTATATTCTTTGTATTACACCCCTGCTAATAACTGTCAATCTCTCTATTCTAATGGTTCCTTTCCTTCTTTTAGAAATAAATGCAAATGATTGTCCATTAAGCAATAGGCATATATCTTATATTCGCACATCTCTTTGTATCTTTGCATTGTTTGAATAAACTTTTCGCAATCTTCTTCGTCTTCAAATGGAGCTTGACGATTTATTCCTCTCATGATGATATGGTAATTCCACTATTGCTTTTTATCCTAGCTACTCTTGGCACAAAACCACCTCCATGGTAAATTTATTAATCCGTGTCACGTACCCCGGCCCTTTGTCACTCGCTTTAGTTCCATCCGTCTCTACTTGTATGGCGCCGGATTCATATGTGATTTTTATATGACTCTTCGCCTCCTCCAGGCGATCAATTACTTCCTTATGCGGATGTCCATAACTATTATCTAACCCACAGGATATAAAGGCATAACTTGGCTGAAGTACAGAAAGGGATCCGCTTGAGGTAGAATATTTTGATCCGTGATGTGCTACCTTCATTAGGGTAATGATTTTGATACAATTTAACCATGAACACCCTTAGGGCAAAAAATGAACACGGTACAGTCCTAACGATACTGCACCTTGTTCATTTCTTATGTTGTTTAATTCGGTTATTATTTGTTTTAATATTTCTATTTGCTCATCTTCTAGAGAATAATACTTCTTCAACAATTTTGCCAACATTTCGATTTCTGCAACAAAAGTTGATTCTATACCATATCCATTTTAAAAGATTAATTCCTTATTTGCAGACCTCAAATTTCCCAAATTGCAGATTTTCACGCTTTCTTGCAAACTAATTGGGACACAATCATGGGTACATCAAGAAAATCACAGCAAATAAACATAAAACTTCCTGTATTATAATGCTTTTCTATATTCTCTTTAACAAGTCTTAAGAGTTCAAAATCACGATCTACACAAATATACAAACACTATTATAGTAATATGCTTTTATTTTTCTAGTTTATAACTATCCTTCGCAATCGGATATTTTGCAGTAAATTCTTTTGTCATAATTTCCTTATATCCGGTGTGGTCCCTAAAGCTTGCTGCATTCTTAAGAAAATAATCATATATTACCTGTGGACCTTTACTCCTATTTGGATCATCCCAAGTCAAATCGATATTATACCACTTTCCATTTACCTTAACGATATTCCAGGCATGATCAAGTGTGCCTATTATCCTGCATTCAATACCTGCATCTGTAAACATCCGGTATGCTAATGAAACATAACCCCGACATACGGAGGATTTCTCTATCAATGCATTATATGCGGAATATTTTTCATAGGTGAAGTCATAGCTGACTCTTTTAATTATGTAATCATGGATTGCTTTAACCTTGCTGTAATCGGATTTGCCCTCCAGCTTTAAGCTGTCTAACACACTTTTTATCTTAGTATCGACCTTTTTCTCCTGCTTGAGAGTTGAACTGTAAACAACATCCACCGTAAGTGATGCTGATTCGAGATATCCCCCACCCCATGTAAACTTCCATCTACGCCCCCAACTGCTAAGGGAATACAAAAGATAATCTCCATCCTTAGAGGTATCCTTCTGATCAATATCGGTAGCCATTAGTATTACATCGTCTCCATTGCTTAGTTGACTATAAGTATCACTATTCATGTCAATTGTAAATGTTTCCTTATGCTTTAAAAGGTTATCTCTAATGATCTTATATACATCATCTACTGTTATATCACTCTTTGCATCTATTGTTATATCACTCTTTGCATCTACTGTTGTATCACTCTTTGCATCTACGTTATCTGAAAAGCTTGTGAATATTATTACAAATATTAGAGCTACTATTTTTTTATTCATATCTTTCTCCATTTCTGCGCATACCTTTAGCACTAGCCAAAATTAGTACTATCTTATGTGTACAGTCCTAAGTTATATATCCTCCTCTCGAGTTTATTTCAATATTGTAATTAACCCGACAAATGATATGATATTTTTCCTTCTATATAATAACACTATCAAATGTGGTAAATAAAGTCAATATTTAGATAGGAATTTGTTTTTTACAGGGAGACGGGGGGACGGGGTTGTCGTCACGTTATATTCATTAGGGTTATGATTTTGATATAATTTAACCATGAACCCCCATATAAGCTTAAAATGCACACCCCACAGTATAACGATACCGCACAGTATGCATTCATTATTTCAATACTACAAAGCTAGTAAAAAGTACTATATATATACTATTTCATTTCATGCAAACCTAATTCATTCTCTAATGTAATTTGCATAGTATCCATTGCATTTATCAGGTTCTCTTCTGTCTCAAATAATTTATCATATAAGCCATCAACGCTTTTATTGCAATAGCCGAGTCTTTCATATATTTCCTCAGTCATAGTATTATTACTTATTAATCGCTCTAGATCATCAAGTCTCTGCGAAATTTTTTCTAGTTCGGCCATGACATCATCTTTTGTATTAATTATATAATCTAGCTTATTTCCATATGTAGATTTCATTCGTTTTAAGTTTTTTTGCGCTTGATTATTACATTTTTTATAGTATTTGCTTAATCTATGTTTCTTGGTTTCTAAATCATTAAATTGTACTTGTAGCTCACTAATTACTTTATATATAAATTCAATGAATCCTTCCTTCTTATCACGGCTTTCTTCCTTTATATATTTTTCACACCAAGACCCATAATTAGTATCCAATAAATCCAATTCAT
>JAQZBD010000004.1 GCA_029239235.1 Herbinix sp. | reverse complement strand
GCTAGTGCGAGAGCATTAAAACTTAAAAAAACCTACAATATTGGTGTGTTACTTACTAATTATCCAAATGCAGGACTGAGATGTGAATATTTTTCTCATATCATAGCAGCCTTTAAGGAAGAGGCTGCAAGCCATGGTTACGATATTACTTTTATTGAGAAGCATATTGGAAGACGGAAGATGACTTACTTAGAGCACTGCCAATACAGGCACTTTGACGGAGTATGTATTGTGCGTGCAGACGCAGATAATGATGAAGTGATTAAGCTTATCAATAGTGAAATTCCCATTGTTACGATTGACGATGCTTTTCCCAAAGCACATTCCATTGTATCAGATAATTTTAGCGGTATGAAACAATTGACCAATTATGTTATCCGCCAGGGACATTCCCGTATAGCCTATATTTACGGCAAAAAGGATAGCTTGATAACGCGGCAGCGCTTAGATGGGTTTTATGCTGCATTAGCAGAGAATAAGATAAGAGTACCGGAAGAATACGTAGTAGAAGGGATCTACCGTAATGCAATTTTGGCACAAGAGCTTACAATTAGATTGCTACAGCTAGAGCAGCGTCCCACCTGTATCCTTGCCCCGGATGATTATTCCTGTATGGGAGTTATGACTGGAATACGAAAATCGGGACTGGCTCCTGCAAGAGATATTTCTGTTGCAGGCTATGATGGTTCCGATCATAGTCTTCTGATCGGAGCAAAGCTAACTACGGTTAAGCAGGAGCGGGATCAGATCGGAAAAGAAGCTGCGAAGAAACTGATACATATTATTGAAACGGGTAATACACTATCCCTGGATTGTGTATCTGTAAAACCAACCTTAATTATTGGTAATTCGGTCAGAAAATTAACATAACCTTGGCATATTAAGACGGAAGGGGGAACCTTCATGATACAGGCCTATAATTATTTGCTGGAAAGCCTGCCTGTAAAAAGGAGTGCGAAATATCCTGTTAGTAAAAAGAATGAAATTCGCAAGGTCTATGACGAAATAATAGACCTTAGTAAACGTTCGCCCTTCTATAAGGTCAATCTGTCTAGAGAGAACCAGATTTATACGATTGGTGTGAAGGAAAGTGCCTTAGCCCTGAAGTCTAAAATATATGATATGTCTGATCCGGAGGTGTCAGGGTTTCATAGTAAAGCTATCACTGTCAGTAATGAGAATATACTGTCTGCGCGGTTGCTAAACGAGAATACGGATACATTACCTCAGATAATAGAGTTTAAAGTGAACGTCCTTGCAGGGATCCAGATTAATAAGGGAAGAGATTTGCTAGATACCTCGAAAGCATTACCGGCAGGAGAGTATAAATTTAATGCTTATCTTGGTGATGAGACCTATTCTTTCACTTTTGAAAACAAGAATAGAATGGATAATCAGGAAACAATGAACAGGTTTGCAGAGTTTCTTAACAATTTTGTTCCCAACATACACGCCTCTATAGAACCTGGGAATAAAAATAATTACAGTAGACTTGTAATTGCTTCCGATCTATCAGGACGATTTGGAGATAAAAAATTTTCCTTTGAAGACGTTGATGTTTATAGTGAAGGTATTGCAGATTTCTTTGGCATGAATCGTATAGAACAAGACCCTACCTGCGCTAGGTTTGAACTAAATGATATCAGTAAAAAGACAGCAACAAACTCCTTTACACTAGAGAGTACCTTAAGTATCGATTTGAATTCCAGCAGCGAGCAGCCGGTCACCATAAGATTGGTTCCTGATAGTGAGAAGGTTCTAAGTGCGGTTACAGACGTGTTAGACTCCTATAATGAGTTGATTCGTCTAGCCAAGACCCGTACCACAGACAGTAAGGAGCATTATAAGGCAACAAAGCTGATTAATGAGTTGAAAAGCCTCGAGGATATGTATGGGGAAGAACTGTCTGCTTGTGGATTTTTGGAGGCGGAGGATGGAACACTAGAGTTGGAAGAATCACTGGCAATACAAGCTGCCAGAGACGGAGGAATGGAAAGTTTGTTTTCAAGAGAAAACGGATTTATTGCAAGACTCCTTGATAAAGCAGGAGAGATAGCAATAAACCCGATGGAGTACATAGAAAAAATAATTGTTACCTATCCGGATAATAGTAAAATCGGATTCTGTAATCCCTATATAACATCAATGTATAGTGGATTATTCTTTAATTCTTATTGTTGAGAAACGAATTGGCCTTAACAAACTCACTGGGAGTTATGCCGATTCGTTTTTTAAATATTCTGCTGAAATAATTCGGATCCTTATAGCCCACCATAAAGCACACTTCTTTTACTGTAAAATCAGTATTCATCAGAAGCTCCTTCGCCTTTTTTACACGCAGCATGGAAAGCCAGTCAATAAAATTAAAACCTGTTGTTTTCTTAATAAGCTTGCTAAAATACTGAGGGCTGATATTAACGTGCTCAGCCATGGCCTCCAAAGAGATGTCGTCAGCATAATGGCTCTCAAGATATTCTCTGGTAGCCTTCACGATATGATTAGAGTAGTCGATGGAGTTTTGAGGCTTAGTATAGCTGGTTATGGTTACAAAGGTCTGGTAGGCATAATCAATCAGCTGTTCTCCTGATGCATCTATAAGCTGTTTGGAAATGTTCATATAATCAAATGATTTTGTACTGTTATCACTATCAATATCAATGGTATTATTGGCAAGCACCAAAAGCTCTAAAATCTTATTTTGCTTCATAGTGTCACTCATTGGACGGATAAAATCCATTAACAGTCCAAAATAATCATAAGCGTCTGCTTTACGTGTTCGTAGAGCCTCAATTAAGTGCTTTTGAGTGAGCAGATAATCAAATTGATTCGTGGAATTGTAGTCTTTAAGATCGGAGTAAAAAACAATAGGACTTGTGCTGCTGTAGGATAAGGAAGCTAGCGCATTGGTGTAAGAAGGATAGATGGAAGGCAGGTTATGTATGCTGCCAACTCCAGCAGCCACCTTTGCATGAAAATGCTCTTCTAATAATGGAATTAATTCCTGGCAGATGGATAGACTCTGTTCCCGATGTAAGTCTTGCGGCAGTAATTCATCTAGGCTGAATAAGAGGCTGATTCGATTGCTCAACAGTGGTCCGAGAACGCAGTTATAATTCATCTTTGATAAATGCTCTTTAATAAAATGATGTAGTTCAAATTCATTAATCATAAAGCCAGAGAGGCCGGTCTTTTTTTGTTCTGTTAATTCAAGAAGGATTAGATAGCCATAATCCTTCGAATGAAATAATTTGTGAAAAGCAGACATTTCTAAAACAGAATAGCCTCGGAAAAGCAGGGAAAAAATAAGATTTCTTTCGATGAAAGCCTGAAAAAATTCTGTTGTATTATCTTGAGTTGAAGATAGAATATCAAGCTGCAGGCTATCCCAGAAATCTCGCTGTTCTAAAGAAAGTTTTTCAATGTTATTCTGTGGGTTCATCGTAGTTACCTCCATTTATCTATAATACAGAAGTCTTGATAGCACCATTGGAATAAGTTTGAAAGAAAGTCGCTTTCAAACTATTTATTAAGACCTATTCGCTTTTTGAATAGGTCATCAAAAAGTGAAAGGCACGGGAATAGCTATGATTTATTGTAGCATATTCTGACAAAAAATGCACCACCAAATTTTGGAGAAGAGGTGCGAGGATAATACCTTGCGCTGTGCATTTTGATTACAGGAATATGAATTTGTTCCTGCCATATATATCTTTCCTGTAATAATATTTTTTTATTTCGTAATACTATTGCCACAAATTTGCCAATACCGGACGCTACCATGAATTACATAAGAAGAAATGGCTTTAGAGCGGAGGTTTCAAATGATGAAAAAGAAAAGGAATTCCTATCAATTGCATAGATCGATATTAATTCTGGCGGCAGCGGCAGTGATATTATTCGGCTTTTCATCGGAAGCAAAGACAGTCTACGCACAAAGCAGCAGTAAGCAATCAGTCCTTGGACTTAGCAATGACCCATACTCAGACACCCAGTGGTATATTGATAATCCTGGTAAATATACAAAGCTGACACAATTGGCAGCACAAGATATTACCTCCACCCAGGATATAGATATGGATATCGTGGAAGCCTGGGAAGCGATGGCTAATGCAGGTTTAGGAGCTAGAGAAGTAATCGTAGCTGTTATCGATACAGGGGTAGACTATCAGCACCCGGAGCTTGCAGATCATATGTGGATCAACGAAGCTGAGATACCGGACGATAACATTGATAATGATAATAACGGGTATGTTGATGATATATATGGCTGGGATTTTTATAACAACGATAATACGATATGCCATTATATTTATTCAGATTTATATCATAAAAATTTAGCAGACCCGAACGATAATGATAATCATGGAACTCATGTAGCCGGTGTAATAGCCGCAACGATGAATAATAATTTAGGTATTGCAGGCATAGCCTCCAATATAAATGTGAAGATTATGTCGTTGAAAATCAACGGAGGCAAGAATGGTTCCGGTGATATAGCAAATGCAGTAAAGGCAATTAAGTATGCAACAATGATGGGAGCTGATATCTGTAATCTAAGTTGGGGTACCAATAAGATTAATCCGGAATTAGAGGCAGCAATGAAAGAGTCCAATATGCTATTTGTTGCCGCGGCAGGAAATGATGGCTCAAATATAGATGATACCCCATTATACCCTGCCAGCTTGGAACTTGATAATTTAATATCTGTAACCTTTATTGATGCGGATGGAGATTTAACAGGATATTCTAACTTTGGTAAGAACTCAGTAGATATTGCGGCTCCTGGAAATGATATTTTTAGTACCATTGTAGGAAGCTACAGCAATGCAAGCGGGTCTTCCATGGCGGCTCCGCAGGTTTCCGCGGTGGCAGCTCTATTATATGAGTTTGGTGATAACCTGTATGCCTCCAATGTTAAGGATATTATTCTTGGCAGCCTCAAAGAAATAGGTGGGCTTAAGGATGTCACACAATACGGTGGCATTCCAAGTGCTTATAAGGCAGTCCTGGAGGCAGGCAGTCTTCTTCAAGACACTCAGGCACCCGAATTATCTTTTAGAACTGAGTACAACCAAGGGGATATGACGGTTTTTGTTGATTCGGTAGACAAAGGCGGATCTAAGCTTCGTGTTGTTAAATGGATGATTGGTGAGAAAGAGCTTAAGGATTTTGAGAAGGGTACTGTCGGAACGACAGTGGTGAGTAATCAAGTTGATTTAACCAAGGGTGAATATTATACCTTTTATGCGGCAGATTATGCCGGCAATGAGGTGGCTCAGACCTATGAAGTAATCGAGGATACCACTGCTCCGAAGCTTTCAGCCATGTTTACAGTAGCGGCTGATTATAAAACCAGAACAGTCACAGTCTTGACCAGTGATAGTGGAAGCGGCCTAAAGCGTGTGGAATTTATGGAAGGAAACAGAACAACAGAAGACTTTCTCCCAGCAGATGCCGGAACCGTACTTAAAATCTCAGATGGCAAAGGTAAATTCACCATAAAAAAGGATGGTACCTATACGATCTTTGCAGTAGATTACCGAGGTAATATGTCGGTAAAGAAGCTGGTAGTTAAGACAACAAAGTCAACCGGAATAAAGCTTAATTATAAGAGCAGGACAATGGGGCCAGGTGATACAATTACTCTGCGGCCGGTACTTACACCGAGTGGAAGCACTGATACGATAACTTATGTCAGTTCTAATAAAAAGGTGGCGAAAGTATCCGTCACAGGAAAGGTAATTGCCTTAAAATCCGGCAAGGCGTACATCACCGCCAGAACCGCCAGCGGACTTACGGTAAAATGTTTAATTACAGTCAATAAGATATAAATGAATCACTGACGCAATTGCTAAAGGTAACCACCGATAGCAGTTGCGTTTTTTTGGTTCCCAAAGAAAAAAGTTAAATTTGTTTATCAAGGTACCTGATTGTTATATGGAGAAAAATAGATTATAATGGTATTTATTGAAGAATAATGATGCTCACTTAATTTAATAAGGAGATATTACAGATGAAAAAAAGATTTATTGCTGCACTTGCGTGTGTATTGATCCTGTTAATGTCGTCCTGTAATCTGCTTCCGGCAAAGGATAAATCCTTAGATCCGGATAATCCGATTACGGTGACGGTATGGAATTACTACAATGGTACAGTAAAGGATAGGTTTGACGAACTGGTTCTGGAGTTTAATGATACGATTGGCACGGAGCGAGGAATTGTAATAGAAGCGCAGAGCTACGGCGATGTGAACGAGCTGGCAGATGCACTGTTTTCCTCGGCAAACGCAGAGATCGGATCACTTCCCATGCCCGATGTGTTTGCGGCTTACCCAGATAATGTTTTTCGTGTAGATCAGATCGCGGAACTGGTTAATTTAAAAAACTATTTTTCGCAGGAGGAGCTTGGAGAAATCAGAGGTGAGTTTCTGGAGGAAGGAATTTTTGGAGAAGATCAGGAATTAAAGATACTTCCCATTGCAAAATCTACGGAAAACCTCTATTTAAATAAGACCTTCTGGGATGGCTTTGCAAATGCATCAGGAGCAAGTCTTAATAGTCTGTCCACCTGGGAAGGCCTCGCTAAAACTGCAAAGCTATACTATGAATATACAGGAAAGGCATTTTTTGGAGTGGATGCCAATGCGAATTATATGTTAATCTCAGCAATGCAACTGGGCGAAGAGATGTACAATTATCAAGGAGATCTAGGTATACTAGGTTTAAGTGAGGATACGGCTTATAAAATATGGACTAACTATTATGTTCCGTATATCAATGGCTATTATGCGAAAATAGGAAGATTCAGTTCTGACGATGCCAAAACCGGACAGATTGCAGCATATACCGGTTCGACAGCCGGTGCATCCTATTTTCCAAGGGAGGTAGCTGATGGTGATAAGGCGATCCCTGTGGAGGTAATTACGCTTCCATACCCATTTTACGAAGGCGGTGAGCCTTATGCAGTTCAACAGGGAGCCGGAATGTGTATTACAAAAAGTGATAATGCCCATGAATATGCAGCAGCCTTATTTTTAAAATGGTTTATTGATACTCCCCAGAATATTAACTTTGCAGTATCCACCGGTTATCTGCCGGTAAAATCGGAGAATCTTAATACGGATACAATCTTGTCAAAAATGGATCGTGATAGCTTGACAAACAAAGCTGTCCAGAATTCAATCATTACTACCATGGAGATGTTTGAGACCTATTCTTTTTATGGAAATAAGCCGTTTCAAGGAAGTTATGAAGCAAGAAGCATTCTTGAAACGAATTTAGCGAGCCGGGTAAAAGTTGATTTGAAATTATTGAAGGAGAGAGTTGAGAATGGTGAGGATAGGGAAGCAGTGATTAATGAATTGTCTTCCAAGGAACAGTTTTTTAATTGGTATCAGGATTTTACTAAGGAGATATCCACAGCATTAAAATAAAGGGTAAGGGAGTAAAATGAAATTTTGAAGTTTGATAAAAGATCAATTGCATTTAAGCTATTATCTCTAATTATCGCCATAGTATTAGGGCAGGCTGCTCTATTATCCTTTTTTCTGATCTTTGGAGGAGTAATCGATCAAGCTGAGAGGAATGCCTATTCTTCCTTTACAGAAAAGGTTAGAAACCGCAGGGATTATTTACAGAAGGAAATGAGCTATAAATGGATTAATATGGACCCCTATCTGGATCAGATTTCGGACCTATATCATTCTGGGAAAGAGCCGGAGCAGTTTTTCAAAGACATCAGTACGTCCTTGGTGGCTGCCCTTCGAACGACCCAGGCAACCGGAATATTTCTGATTATGGATAGTGAGAAAGAAGAAAAGTCTGCTGTTTATGTCCGTGATTATGATCCGGTATTAAATGATTATAACAATCGGGATTTATATTTGGTTTATGGTCCCTCAGAGTTTGCACATAAATTGCAGATACCCTTGGATCAAACCTGGAAATACAAATTAAACTTGTCGGAAATAAGCTCTGATTTTTATGAAATGCCCTTAAGTAAGACGGAGTTGTCTTCAGAGTCAAAGCTTTTGGGATACTGGAGTCTCCCTTTTCAGCTATCACCTCAGGATATTCGGATTATTACATATACGATGCCGCTGTTTGATAGTAATCAAAAAGTGATTGGAGTAATAGGGATTGAAATATCAGAACAGTATTTAAATAAGTATATGCCTGCAACAGATCTGCAGACGAAGGATTCCTATGGATATATGCTGGGCTATGGCTCGCAGGAGAGTAATGAAATTAAGGCAATTGTATTAACAAAGGCTGTCCAGCACAGAATCATTAAGGAAAACGAGGCTTTCGGTTATAAACTAGTGAATTCGGATAATTCCATCTCTTTGCTTCAAACGAACAATATGAAGGGGAAGATATATATTGCTGTTGAGAGCCTGGGGCTGTATGCAAACCATACACCCTTTGAACAAAACAGGTGGTACCTCATCGGACTGATGCATGAAAATCAATTGCTTAGTTACGTAAATAAAATAAAATCCATACTTTTTATATCTCTTACGCTTTCCGCAATTGCCGGAATTGTGTTTGGGTATTTGATAAGTCGTAGCTTCACACGTCCGATTATCGAAGTAGCAGAAAAGGTGAAAAACTCTGATAAGAGAAAGGAGATTCATCTGGAGGAGACCGGATTATTGGAATTGGACGAATTATCAAAAGCAGTGGAGCTTTCCAGCAATATGTTGATAGAGACATCGGGTAAAATGTCACGGATCATGGATATGGTCGGATTCCCGCTCGGGGTATTCGAATACTCGGAGGATAAGGACACAGTGTTTGTAACGGATCAGGTTGCTAGATTACTGGAATTAGATGAGTTAAAAACAAATAAATTATTGAATCATAAAAGCAGCTTTGTGAATAAGATGAATGAGCTTCTAAGTCATCCGGAAGAAGAGGAAGATGATATCTATTGTATTGATGAGATTCCCGAGAAATGGCTAAAAATCAGATATATCCAAAATGACAGAATCACCCTTGGTGTGATTATGGACGCCTCGGAGGAGATGAAGGAAAAGAAGAAGATTCTAAATGACAGAGATACGGATCCGCTCACCGGTATCTATAATAGGAAAGCAATGCAGCAACATATGGAAGAAGCTTTGGCAAAGAGGGATACCTTGGGAATATCCGCATTACTTATGTTTGATCTTGACAACCTAAAGGGAATCAATGACACCTATGGTCATAAATGGGGAGATATCTATATTAATCACGCAGTAAAACATTTGGTTGAAATTGATATTGAATCACAGGTTCTTGGAAGACGTTCCGGTGATGAATTTGCACTTCTTATCTATGATCAGGCTTCAAGAGATGTCATAAGAGAGGCTGTAGAGGAATTCTTTCAGAAGCTGGAGAAGGATAAACTTACGTTTCCGGATGGAGTAATTAAAGCAGCAAACATATCTGCAGGACTTGTTTGGGTTGGGCAGGAAGAGTATAGCTTTGAGGAATATCTACAAAAAGCAGATGAATTACTTTATCATTCAAAAAAGAATGTTAAGGGGTATTATTCGGAATGCAATTGAAAATGATAGTGGATTATATGCCTATCCTGTGGGTTAGACAGGATAGGCATATTTTTGAAAAAACGTCTGCATATTTTTCGATACATTTCAATATAATTAACCCATATGCAATTAAAAAAAATATGTTGACGTATTTACAGGTCTATGTTATATTAAGGAAGCGAGAAAAGAGGCTTTTTTTTTATGCCTAAAAAACGGGTTTATTAGAAGAGCCGGCAGCAATTAATGCGACTCTGCGCAACAAAGAAAACGGAGGTGGATATTGTGCGCGTAAAAATCACACTGGCATGTACTGATTGCAAACAACGCAATTACAACATGACAAAAGAAAAGAAAACACATCCAGACAGAATGGAAACAAAGAAGTATTGTAAGTTCTGCAAATCCCACACATTGCACAAAGAGACGAAATAATTATCCAGAAAGGAATTGGAAGACATGGGCGAAACGACTAATACGACTAATGCTACAACAGAAAAAGCTCCAAAAAAAAGCTGGTTCAAGGGAATTAAGTCTGAGTTCAAGAAGATTATCTGGCCGGACAAAGAATACCTTGGAAAACAGGCAATTGCTGTATTATCAGTTACCATTGTTTTGGGAATAGTTATTTACGTGCTGGACTATGCAATCGAACTCGGTTTAAAATTCTTATTATAGGATAAGGGTGAGGATATGTCAGAAGCAAATTGGTACGTTGTTCACACCTATTCAGGGTATGAGAACAAAGTAAAAGCGAACATCGAAAAGACCATCGAAAACAGAAAACTCCAGGATCAAATCTTAGAAGTATCTGTTCCGATGCAGGACGTCATTGAAATGAAAAACGGCGTTAAGAAGCGTGTACAAAAGAAGATGTTTCCGGGTTATGTACTACTCCATATGGTTATGAATGATGACGTATGGTATGTGGTTCGTAATACCAGAGGAGTAACAGGCTTCGTTGGACCCGATTCCAAGCAGCCGGTTCCGTTGACTGATGCAGAGATGCAAAGCATGGGAATCAAGAATGATGAAGTCTCAGTTGGTTTTGAAATGGGTGATACCGTTACGGTTATCTCCGGAGTTTGGGAGAATACTACCGGTGTTATCAAACAAATCAACTTACACAAGCAAAACGTTACAATCAGCGTGGATATGTTTGGACGTGAAACGCCGGTTGAGATCGGTTTTAGCGAAATCAAAGTTCGCAATTAATGCGAGGCAGGATAATTCATAGCAGATGAATTGGTTAACAGATTCAATTTGCAGATCATCAAGTTATCTTGTATAGGACACCGTGCATGCAATGGAAAAAGTATGTAACTTACGGTTAGTTACGTGGGAGGGAGATTCCCGCAAACACCACATTTATCAGGAGGTATGCTATCATGGCAAAAAAAGTAACAGGTTATATCAAATTACAGATCCCAGCTGGCAAGGCTACTCCAGCTCCACCAGTAGGACCTGCACTCGGACAACATGGCGTTAATATCGTTCAGTTCACAAAGGAATTTAACGCAAGAACATCAGATCAAGACGGAATTATCACACCAGTAGTTATTACTGTATACGCAGATAGAAGCTTTAGCTTCGTAACAAAAACTCCTCCGGCAGCAGTTTTGATCAAAAAAGAACTTAACCTGAAGTCCGGTTCCGCTGTGCCTAACAAGACAAAGGTTGCTAAAATCACAACAGCACAGGTTAGAAAAATCGCAGAGTTAAAGATGCCTGATTTAAATGCAGCAAGTGTTGAAGCAGCTATGAGCATGGTTGCTGGTACTGCAAGAAGTATGGGCGTTTCTGTAGTTGACTAATTAATGTGAAAATAAAGAACAATTTTCACATCCGGCACCATGTGGTCTTACGACCAAATGACCGTTAGTATGAATAAGACAGCGTGGTTGAAAGATATCATGCGATTTAGAATCTAATAACGTGGGAGGGAATGCCAAATGGAAAATCATTTGGCAGGCAAATACAGCGTGCTGTAATTGCTAACGAGATTCTATGGTTTCGTTTTCTCCCGGTAAAACCACTAGGAGGTTTATAGAATGAAAAGAGGAAAGAAATATACAGACGTTGCAAAAACGATTGACAAATCCGTTCAATACGATGCAACTGAAGCTATCAGCTTGGTTAAAAAAGCAGCGGTAGCAAAATTTGACGAGACAATCGAAGCTCACATCAGACTTGGTGTTGATGGTCGTCACGCAGATCAGCAGGTTCGTGGTGCGGTAGTATTACCTCACGGAACTGGTAAGACTGTACGTGTACTCGTATTTGCAAAGGGTGATAAGGCAAATGAAGCTTTAGCAGCTGGCGCAGATTTCGTTGGTGCAGATGATTTAATCCCTAAGATCCAGAATGAAAACTGGTTCGAATTCGACGTAGTTGTTGCTACACCAGACATGATGGGTGTTGTTGGTCGTTTAGGTCGTGTACTTGGTCCTAAGGGCTTAATGCCAAACCCTAAAGCTGGTACTGTAACTATGGACGTTACAAAGGCTGTTGCTGATATCAAAGCTGGTAAGATTGAATACAGATTGGACAAGACAAATATCATTCACGTTCCACTTGGTAAAGCATCCTTTACTGAGGAAATGATTAATGATAACTTCCAGACCTTGATTGGTGCTGTTGTAAAGGCTAAGCCATCCGCAGCTAAGGGTCAGTATTTAAAGAGCGTTACATTAGCATCCACTATGGGTCCTGGCGTAAAACTTAACACAGCTAAATTAGGCTAATAATAATTACACAAGTGAACCGGCTATGCTGGTTCACTTGTATTAATCTAAAGTGAATCGTCATTACGGTTCAATGATAAAACATCTAAGGTGAACAGGTAAGAGGGTTCAATTAGATGAACAAAAGAGAAGTGTATGATCGACTCTTTTGCTTAATTTTATATTCATAAGAAAAAGTAGTTGACATGCCTTTCATAGTCATGCTATAATGCCACTTGTGAATAAAACTGCCGAAGACAGTAGGTGCCGTAAGGCGTAAGGTGAAGCCACCTACCGAGGAAAGTTAATTTAATCTGAATTGATTTTATTGACCTCTCCATGCTTTGGCAGGATGAGGCTTTTTTTGTATCTTACAGAACCGTAACTGGTTGTCTGATACAAGATAGAAAGATTGCCGGTGATCCTGCAGTCATAAAAAAGATATAAGGAGGTGTACGTAAATGGCAAAAGTTGAATTAAAGCAACCAATCGTAGAAGAAATCAAAGGCTACGTTGCAAACGCACAAGCTGCTGTTTTAGTTGACTACCGTGGACTAACTGTTGCTCAGGATACTGAGCTTCGTAAGAAGTTAAGAGAAGCTGGTGTAGTATACAAGGTATACAAGAACACAATGCTTAACTTTGCATTCAAAGGAACTGAATTTGAATCATTAGCTAATGATTTAAACGGACCTTCCGCTATCGCTTTTGGTATGGAGGATGCAACTGCTCCTGCTAGAATCTTAGCTGAATGCGCAAAGACAATGCCTAAGTTAGAATTTAAAGCAGGTGTTGTTGCAGGAACTTACTATGATGCAAAGGGAATGCAAATTATTGCAACAATTCCTTCCAGAGAAGTTCTTATTTCCAAGTTACTTGGAAGCTTACAGTCACCAATTACAAATCTTGCTCGTGTACTTAATCAGATCGCAGAGAAGCAGGCGTAATTAAGAAGACAATTTGAAAAAAATATATCAATGGAGGTAAATTTAAATGACAACTCAAGATTTTATCGAGGCAATTAAAGGCCTTACCGTATTAGAATTAAATGAATTAGTAAAAGCATGTGAAGAAGAATTCGGTGTATCCGCAGCAGCAGGTGTTGTAGTAGCAGCTGGTCCTGCAGCAGTTGAAGAAGAGAAAACAGAATTCAACGTAGAGTTAACTGAAGCTGGCCCTAACAAAGTTAAGGTTATCAAGGTTGTACGTGAAGTAACTGGCTTAGGCTTAAAAGAAGCTAAGGATCTTGTTGATGGTGCTCCTAAGGTTGTTAAGGAAGGCGCTAACAAGGCAGAAGCTGATGATCTTAAGGCTAAATTAGAAGCAGAAGGCGCTAAAGTAACTTTAAAATAAGTTATGCTATAGAAAATCCGCTCGTGAGAGCGGATTTTTTTCATGACATACGTAGTCACTTGCATTTAAGAATGTGTCCTTATAACATGGGATATGTTCTGAATGCTTTTTTTGTTTTAGATGTACTTGAGAATACCATCATCCGCGAGGATGGTTGGAGAGGATATTAATGGATTGCGGCGTAAACTTCAAGATTCTTTACTGCATCCTATAGCAGAAATGTTATACTTTTTACTACAAGAATATTTTAAGTTTATAAATGGAAACCTCAGTCGGTAATATCGTCTGAGCTTATAATTTTGCTGTGAGAATATAATGATTTACAATTTGCTCCACAGGTAGAACAATTACAGCATTGGCTGATGGGGAGCTGCAAAAAGGGCTTAATTACAAATTCGCTGGAGGCAATATCATAAGATTCCTTATCATTGATTATAATCTGGTTTTGAAAGAAGGAGATTTTTACAGGCTGAGCGAAAAGCTCTCCATCTTCTGGATCAAGAAACTGTTGTGGGGTATAACGGTGGGCATTTTTCTCTAAATCAATCACTTCAATTGTATGATTGGAGGTGGCAAAGGCACAAAGAATGCCGTCCTCGGTAAAGGTTAATGAATTAGTATCACCGCTGATTCCACAAGCATTATTATCAAAGGCAAGGAAGCTGCCGATGGGAGTAAATATTTTTGTGGGACGGGCAGGCTCCAATGATTTCAGATTTCCGTTGGGATAAAATGAGACACCGATTCGTGCCTTTATTTTACCAAGAGGAGTTCGTGCCTCTATTTCTTCATTTGGCCAAAGGGTTAAGCTTTTAATAACACCATTCTCGTAAAAGCCGATGGTAAGCAAAGCAGCATTTATATCTCCTATACTTAAGCTCAAGGGAATTTTAGTGGCCAGCTTATATTCGTCAGCTTCATCCCAGTAACCAGAAAGCTGACCGTTTAAGGGAAATAATCGCTTGATACTTCCATTTGGGTAAAAGGTAACTAGTTCGGCAGGCAGAGCACCGACAGGAGTAGGTATCTCGGTTTGATCCTCAAGTGCCAGCTTCTTAAGAGTGCCACTACGATAAAAGGAACAAGATATGTTGTTTCTCTTCCTGTAATTAATTGTATATTGAGGCACTAATATTCCATAAGGAGTAGATAAGCAAAGAAGAAAATTCAAGGAACATTCCTTCAAAGAACCGTCTTCATAAAATACAGGGGATTGAACGTCCTTTAGTTCTCCGTATTTTGTTACATAGTAATCCATATCATCACTTCACTTTCTTTTTAATGGTTTATAGGTTAAGTCATGCCGGTTGTTATAGTCACGGTCATTTTATTCTCTGCTTGGGCGGTTATGCTGTGTAAAAATCCTTGCGCCTTTAAGTCGGCTTCAAACCACCTTGGAATATGCTGACATTCTATAATTATTTCTTTGAAATTCCTTTCTGCCAGAATTGGAAGTAATATACTTTTGGAAGTCAAGCACGGGCTATCAGCCATTGCTTTTGATAGGTTAATATAATAGACCCCTTCTTGTTCTGTTGGCTGAGGTTTTGTAGGATCCGAAAGTGCTTCCGCTTTTTTCCTGGAAGCAAGATTTTGCTCGGTAATCTCGGCTGCCAGAATGGAATCCAGATACTGGGCAGGCTCACCTGTAGCGTTATAGGAATTCATGTGCCTGAATTCTAGTTGATAATAAAACTGGCCGGATACCTCAACAGCTACAAAAACTTTGCAATCCCTTATTTTGTGCAGCAATACAGAGAAACTTTCTTTTGCCTCAGTTAAAGAGATAGTAGTTGCTACCGTATAAGGCAGTTCCTCGTCAATACACCATAGATTATTTTTCTTTGAATAGATTCTTACTGCAGAGCCCTCCCATATCTGGGATGTCTGACCAGCTTCATCTGTACAGACTGCTATTCTCATAATTTGACACCTACCTTTTCAGTTTATTTACTGCGTTCATAGTGCGAAATCCTTAATATATCCATAATAAATAAAAAACCATATTTAACCGTCTTCACCATTGAATTTTGGGAAACAATTAAATATGGCTCTATTTATAAAAAGTAAGAATTTACTATAAATCATAAAACTGGCAGCTAAGGAAGTCAATATTTCAGATTATACAATATTTTAATAGAAATATGTAATCCTTTAGCAAAAAGTTCAAAAATGAGAATAATATAATAAAAATTCAACATAGAATGAAAGTTTTTCCTAAGATAATGAAGAATTTAAAATAATATACCAATACTACATATATCTTCTAGTTTTCGCAATTGTGCATATTGTTTCAATAAAACAAAAAAACTCAATAAAAATTGAGTTGACAGTTGTATAAAAGTATGATAGTATGAAAGATGCACTATTGTGGTGCTGTATGCCTATTACATATATATTATAGCATATATGTTTCTAAAAGAAAAGAGTTTTTTATTCCTTATAAATGAATTGATTACCAAGGCGATTTCTGGCATAGGAAAATCCATTCGGACAAATCCATTTTCACAAATGGAATCATGGTTTTCTATTTATTTGTAAGAATAAGATGAGTTGATATGCTGATTCATCTTGTATGAGAATTAAACTTATAAAATTTCAAGGGGTGAAAACGTCAATGGACAAGAACAGAATGCATCCAATTAAGGTTGGTAATAACGTTAGAATGAGTTACTCCAAACAGAAGGAAGTCCTGGAGATGCCCAATCTCATTGAAGTACAGAAGGATTCCTATCAGTGGTTTTTAGACGAGGGACTCAAAGAAGTATTTGATGATATTTCTCCAATAGCTGATTACAGTGGACATTTGAGTTTGGAATTCGTAGACTTTACATTATGTGAAGATGACATCAAATATACAATAGAAGAATGTAAAGAAAGAGATGCTACCTATGCAGCTCCTTTGAAGGTTAAAGTAAGACTCCATAACAAAGAGAATAACGAAATCAACGAGCATGACATTTTCATGGGAGATCTTCCGTTAATGACCGAAACCGGTACCTTTGTTATTAATGGTGCAGAGAGAGTTATTGTAAGTCAGTTAGTACGTTCCCCTGGTATTTATTATGCAATAGATCATGACAAAATCGGTAAGAGATTATTCTCCTCTACCGTTATTCCAAATAGAGGTGCGTGGTTGGAGTACGAAACTGATTCCAACGATGTTTTCTACGTACGTGTTGACCGTAACAGAAAGGTTCCGATTACTACCTTTGTAAGAGCATTAGGTTATGGTACCAATGAAGAAATCAAGCAGTTGTTTGGCGAAGAACCAAAGATTCTTGCTTCCTTAGCAAAAGATCCAAGTACGTCAAAGGATCCGACCGGCAGCTATCAGGACGGTTTATTAGAGCTGTACAAAAAGCTTCGTCCAGGTGAGCCTTTAGCAGTTGAGAATGCAGAGTCCTTATTAAATAGTATGTTCTTTGATGCAAGAAGATATGACCTTGCAAAGGTAGGAAGATATAAATTTAATAAGAAGCTTCATATGCGCAACAGAATCGTTGGCTTTGTACTTGCTGAGGATGTTGTTGATGAGTCTACCGGAGAGATTATTGCAGCTGCAGGTACTCAGGTGACTGATAAGATTGCCAGACAGATTCAAAACGTGGCAGTGCCATTTGTTATGGTACAAGCGGAAGAACGTAATGTAAAAGTTCTTTCCAATATGATGGTTGACCTGTCCTACTATGTGGATATCGATAGAAGAGAGCTTGGTATTAATGAAGATGTATACTATCCGGTTCTGAAAAATATCCTGGCAGACAATACAAATAAAGAAGATATTAAAGAAGCAATTAAGAAGAATATCAATGAGCTGATTCCAAAGCATATTACGAAGGAAGACATCATTGCTTCTATTAACTATAACATCCATTTGGAATATGGCATTGGCAATAACGATGATATCGACCACTTAGGTAACAGAAGAATCAGAGCGGTTGGTGAGTTATTACAGAACCAGTATCGTATCGGTTTATCCAGAATGGAACGTGTTGTTCGTGAAAGAATGACAACTCAGGATTTAGAAGGCATCAGCCCTCAGTCCTTAATTAATATTAAGCCGGTTACCGCAGCGGTGAAGGAGTTCTTCGGAAGCTCCCAGCTGTCCCAGTTCATGGATCAGCACAATCCTCTTGGTGAGTTAACACATAAGAGACGTTTATCCGCACTTGGTCCTGGTGGTCTGTCCCGTGATAGAGCCGGTTTCGAGGTTCGAGATGTTCACTATTCTCATTATGGTAGAATGTGTCCAATCGAGACTCCAGAAGGTCCTAACATCGGTCTGATCAACTCCCTTGCTACTTATGCAAGAATTAATGAATATGGATTTATTGAGGCTCCTTATCGTAAATGTGATAGAACAGATCCGATGAACCCAAGAGTAATTGATGATGTTGTTTATCTGACAGCAGATGAAGAAGATAAATATATTGTTGCACAGGCAAATGAAGAGATCGATGAAAATGGATTCTTTATCCATAACAGTATCTCCGGTCGTTATAAAGAGGAGACTTCCCAGTACGAGAAACACAAGATTGACTTGATGGACGTATCTCCGAAGATGGTATTCTCCGTAGCTACAGCATTAATTCCTTTCCTTGAGAACGACGATGCTAACCGTGCCCTCATGGGTGCCAACATGCAGCGTCAGGCGGTTCCGTTGTTAATCACAGAAGCTCCGGCTGTTGGAACAGGTATTGAAGCAAAGGCTGCAATTGACTCCGGAGTTTGCGTAGTTGCAAAGAAAGCCGGTGTTGTTGATAAGGTTACAGCAAAAGAAGTTGTTGTTAAAAATGATGACAATACAAAGACTTCTTACCGTTTGATTAAGTTCTCAAGAAGTAACCAGGGAACCTGTATTAACCAGAGACCAATTGTATCCCGTGGGGATAGAATTACAGCTGGTCAGGTAATCGCAGACGGTCCTTCTACTTCTAAGGGTGAATTAGCACTTGGTAAGAATCCTTTGATCGGATTTATGACCTGGGAAGGTTATAACTACGAGGATGCTGTATTATTGAGTGAAAGACTGGTGCAGGAAGATGTATATACTTCCGTGCATATTGAAGAATATGAGGCAGAATCCCGTGATACGAAGTTAGGACCGGAAGAAATTACAAGAGACGTTCCTGGCGTTGGTGATGATGCATTAAAAGATCTGGATGAAAGAGGTATTATCCGTATCGGTGCTGAGGTTCGTGCCGGAGATATCTTAGTTGGTAAGGTAACACCAAAGGGTGAAACTGAGCTTACTGCAGAAGAAAGACTTCTTAGAGCAATCTTTGGTGAGAAGGCAAGAGAAGTTCGTGATACCTCTCTTCGTGTTCCTCATGGTGAATATGGTATCATTGTTGATGCAAAAGTATTCACAAGAGAAAATGGTGACGAATTATCACCTGGTGTAAATCAGACAGTGGTTGTTTATATCGCGCAGAAGAGAAAGATTCAGGTTGGTGATAAGATGGCTGGTCGTCATGGTAACAAGGGTGTTGTTTCCCGCGTATTACCGGTTGAAGATATGCCATTCCTTCCAAACGGAAGAGCCCTTGATATCGTTCTGAACCCTCTGGGTGTACCTTCCCGTATGAATATCGGACAGGTACTTGAAATTCACTTGTCCTTAGCTGCAAAAGTTCTTGGTGTGGACATTTCAACACCGGT
This sequence comes from Herbinix sp., assembly GCA_029239235.1. Taxonomy (GTDB): domain Bacteria; phylum Bacillota; class Clostridia; order Lachnospirales; family Lachnospiraceae; genus Mobilitalea. The sequence goes on along the minus strand of JAQZBD010000004.1, from coordinate 21,564 downwards.
ATTTGATGGAGCAAACGAGTTTGATATTATGGATACCCTGGATATAGCAAATGTATACGCAAATTCCAGCTGGGAAGAATTTGAAGCAAAGTATAAAGATACCTTAGATCCTGAACTCATGGATTATCTTGAGAAGCATCCGGAGAACAGAGAGAATTGGAAGGGTGTTCCGATTAATCGTGACGGTAAGGTAAGACTTCGTGACGGTAGAAGCGGTGAATACTTTGACGGTTCCGTTACTGTTGGTTTCATGCACTACTTAAAGCTTCACCACTTGGTAGATGATAAAATCCATGCTCGTTCCACAGGACCTTACTCATTGGTAACACAGCAGCCTTTGGGTGGTAAAGCACAATTCGGTGGACAGAGATTTGGTGAGATGGAGGTTTGGGCACTGGAGGCTTATGGTGCTGCATATCTCTTACAAGAAATATTGACCGTAAAATCGGATGATGTTACCGGTCGTGTTAAGACTTATGAAGCAATCATTAAGGGTGAAAATATTTCGGAACCTGGTATTCCTGAATCCTTTAAGGTTCTTTTAAAAGAGCTTCAATCCTTGGCTCTTGATGTTACAGTTCTCGATGAGAGCGGTAATGAAGTGAAGATGACAGAAAGCATTGACTACGGTGATTCTGACCTGACACCATTAATCGAAGGTGATAACAACAATTTCAGATATGATGAAGGCTATGAAGAAGCCGGTTTCACCCAAGGAAATGTGGAAGATATCGATTCTGATGTTTTCGAAATTTATGAAGATGAATCCGAAGATATACTGGAAGATGGAGTTTATGAAGAAGAGGAAGACTTAGGATCAGCTGAGGAGTTTGAACCGGAAGAAGACACTTGCCCCAACTGTGGCGCAATTGTACCGGAAGGAAGCGATCGCTGCAAAGCATGTGGAGAAGCTTTATAACTTAAAGTTGATTCATGATAAGTATTCGAAATTCTATTCTGCATAAACATGATCAAACGAAGGGAGAGCCAAAGGATGTCTGAAGTAATAAGCAATATTCAAGAGATAACCTATGATGCGATAAAAATTGGTTTAGCTTCACCTGAAAAAATCAGAGAATGGTCAAAGGGAGAAGTAAGAAAGCCAGAGACTATTAACTATAGAACGTTAAAACCGGAAAAGGATGGTTTGTTCTGTGAGAGAATCTTTGGACCCAGTAAGGACTGGGAGTGTCATTGTGGTAAATATAAGAAAATTAGATATAAGGGCGTTGTTTGTGACCGATGTGGCGTTGAGGTAACAAAAGCCAGCGTTCGTCGTGAGCGTATGGGTCATATTGAACTGGCAGCACCTGTATCCCATATTTGGTATTTCAAGGGAATACCAAGCCGTATGGGTCTGATTCTGGATCTTTCTCCAAGAACCTTGGAAAAAGTATTGTATTTTGCGTCCTATATCGTAATCGATAAGGGAACGACAGATTTACAGTACAAACAGGTTCTGAATGAAAAGGAAAGACAAGAAGCAATTGAAAAGTATGGATATAACAGCTTCCGTTTAGGTATGGGTGCTGAAGCGATCCAGGAATTATTGCAGGCAATTGACCTTGAGAAAGAATCTAAGGAATTAAAGAGAGGACTGAAAGATTCTACCGGCCAGAAACGTGCCAGAATCATTAAGCGTCTTGAAGTTGTAGAAGCCTTCCGTGAGTCCGGTAACAAGCCGGAATGGATGATCTTAGGCGTAATTCCTGTTATCCCTCCGGATCTTAGACCAATGGTTCAGTTGGATGGTGGACGTTTTGCTACCTCTGATATGAATGATTTATACAGAAGAATTATCAACCGTAACAATCGTTTGAAGAGACTTCTTGAGCTTGGTGCTCCGGACATTATCGTTCGTAATGAGAAGAGAATGCTTCAGGAAGCTGTTGATGCTTTGATTGATAATGGTAGAAGAGGAAGACCGGTAACCGGACCTGGTAACCGTGCTCTTAAATCCCTCTCCGATATGTTAAAGGGTAAACAAGGTCGTTTCCGTCAGAACTTACTTGGTAAGCGTGTTGACTACTCTGGACGTTCCGTTATCGTAGTTGGACCTGAACTTAAGCTATATCAGTGCGGTCTGCCAAAAGAAATGGCAATCGAGTTATTTAAACCTTTCGTAATGAAAGAGTTGGTAGCAAAAGGAACCGCTCATAATATCAAATCCGCTAAGAAAATGGTGGAAAGACTTCAGACAGAGGTTTGGGACGTTCTTGAGGAAGTTATTAAAGAACATCCGGTTATGTTAAACCGTGCCCCTACCCTTCATAGACTTGGTATTCAGGCTTTCGAACCGGTATTGGTAGAAGGTAAAGCAATTAAGCTTCATCCACTGGTTTGTACCGCTTACAACGCTGACTTTGATGGTGATCAGATGGCTGTGCATTTACCACTGTCCGTAGAGGCTCAGGCAGAATGCCGCTTCTTACTGCTTTCACCGAACAACCTTTTGAAGCCTTCCGATGGTGCACCGGTAACCGTACCATCTCAGGATATGGTTCTTGGTATCTACTACTTGACAATTGAAAGAGAGATGCCAAATAAACCTCGCCCTTGCTTTAAGAGCTTGAATGAAGCAATCCTTGCTTATGAGAATAGTGCTATTCTTCTTCATGAGATGATCAAGGTTAGAAGATCTGGTATCAATAAGGATGGCGAAATCGAGCAAAGAACAATTGAATCAACCCTGGGACGTTTCATTTTCAATGAAATTATCCCACAGGATCTTGGTTTTGTTGATCGTTCCGTAGATGAAAATTTCTTAACACTTGAAATTAACTTTTTAGTTGGTAAGAAGCAGTTAAAGCCTATTCTTGAGAAGTGTATTAATATCCATGGATCTACGAAGACAGCTGAAATCCTCGATGCAGTTAAATCCTTGGGTTATAAATATTCTACTCGTGCTGCAATGACCGTATCAATTTCCGACATGGAAGTTCCGGTAGTGAAACAGGCTATTCTTGCAGATGCTGAGGAGACCATCGAGAACATCGCAAAAGAATATAGACGCGGTAGAATGACGGAAGAAGAAAGATACAATACCGTTATTGAAACCTGGAAAGAGGCAGATAAGATCTTAACTGAAAAACTGTTAAGCAGCCTTGATAAGTTCAATAACATCAAGATGATGTCCGACTCCGGTGCCCGTGGTTCCGATAAGCAGATTAAACAGCTTGCAGGTATGCGTGGTTTGATGGCGGATACATCTGGTCGTACGATTGAATTACCAATTAAGTCTAACCTTCGTGAAGGTCTTGACGTATTGGAGTACTTCATCTCCGCGCATGGTGCACGTAAAGGTCTTTCTGATACTGCTCTTCGTACTGCGGATTCCGGTTACTTGACTCGTCGTCTGGTAGACGTTTCACAGGATTTAATTATCCGTGAGGTTGACTGCCAGGAAGGTAAAGAAATCCCAGGTATGTGGATTAAGGCATTCGAAGATGGTAAGGAAGTAATCGAAGGCTTAGAAGAGAGAATCACAGGAAGATATTCCTGCGAATCAATCTACGATGCCGATGGTGAAATGATAGTAAAAGCAAATCATATGATTACACCAAAGCGTGCTGCCAGAATCATGGCAACAGGTGTAGATAAGATTAAAATACGTAACGTTTTATCTTGTAAATCTCACATCGGTGTATGCGCGAAGTGTTATGGTGCAAACATGGCTACTGGTGAAGCAGTACAGGTTGGTGAAGCAGTTGGTATTATTGCTGCTCAGTCCATCGGTGAACCGGGAACACAGCTTACCATGCGTACGTTCCATACCGGTGGTGTTGCGGGTGATGATATCACACAGGGTCTTCCTCGTGTCGAAGAACTTTTCGAGGCTAGAAAGCCGAAGGGTCTTGCAATTATTGCAGAATTCGGTGGCGTAGTCACAATCAAAGATACAAAGAAGAAACGTGAAGTTATTGTAACAAATAATGAAACAATGGAATCTAAGGCATACTTAATTCCATATGGTTCTAGAATAAAAGTAGTGGATAATGACATTATTGAAGCCGGCGATGAGCTGACAGAAGGTAGTGTAAATCCTCATGATATCTTAAAGATTAAGGGAATTCGTGCTGTTCAGGATTATATGATTCAAGAAGTACAAAGAGTTTACCGTCTGCAGGGTGTTGAGATCAACGATAAGCATATCGAAGTAATTGTACGTCAGATGCTTAAAAAGGTGCGTATTGAGACAAATGGTGATACCGCTTTCTTACCAGGTACTCTGATCGATATTTTAGAGTATGAAGATGAGAATGAAAAAATGGTAGCGGAAGGTTTAGAGGCTGCAGATGGCAAGCAGGTAATGCTTGGAATCACAAAAGCTTCCCTTGCAACCAATTCCTTCTTATCAGCAGCTTCCTTCCAGGAAACCACGAAGGTTCTTACGGAAGCAGCGATTAAGGGTAAGGTTGATCCATTAATCGGTCTGAAGGAAAATGTTATCATTGGTAAGCTGATTCCGGCTGGTACCGGTATGAAGAGATATCGCTCTGTGAAGCTGGATACCGATACAAAGGAAGAATATATGCTTTCTGAGGATATCGAAGGAGACGGCGCTTATTTAGGCGAATATAATGAATTTGAATATTCTGATGATTCCTTTGGTGATGATGAGTATTTTGCAGAAGAGTATGATGAAGATGGTGTTTATGAAGGAGAGGACGGCATAGCAGAAATTGTTTATAGCGAAGAAAAGTATGCTCATAAGAATGACCTCCTTCAAAGAGAAGATAGTATCCCAGGCGTTGATGATGCTCATGTAGGTTATGGTGAGAATTCTCACAACGATGGTGACTGGACAGAAACTGAATTTAATCTCAAAGGAATCTCTGAGGATGATTACAGCGACGGTCTGTAAGAATGTAATGAATTCAATAGATATGATATAATCAAAAAGGGTTATTGTTTAACTGATGAAAAATAGTTGAACAATAGCCCTTTTTTTGGCTCATTGTCAATGGTGTGGGCGAGATTAAAAACAAAAATCCTGTAATATAATATAAAAATTGTTACAATGTTAAAAAATGATTGATTTTCCAAATAAAGCATTGTATTATTAAACTATTCCTCATGTCTTTGAAACTATACTAGATCAAAACACATGAGCTTTCATATGCATGACAGGTAATAAAAAAATACATGATAAATTGCAAGAAACGGGTCATAGGTTCCCTTCATCAACCTAAATAAATGAGGATGAGGTTAAAAGAATGGATTACTTAAAGAAATATGAAGAGTGGACAACGAATCAGTACTTTGATGGGGCTACCAGAGCTGAGCTTGTTGCTTTGAAGGATAATGATAATGAGATTAAGGAACGTTTTTATATGGATCTTGAATTCGGTACAGCAGGACTTCGCGGTATCTTAGGAGCAGGTGTAAATCGTATGAATCTATATACTGTCCGCAGAGCTACCCAAGGTCTGGCAAATACGATTATCAAAGCAGGTGGAGAAAAAAGAGGAGTCGCAATTGCATATGATTCCAGAAGAATGTCTCCAGAGTTTGCACTAGATAGCGCTTTATGCCTAGCGGCTAATGGAATCCATGCGTATTTGTTTGAATCCTTACGTCCTACGCCAGAGCTATCCTTTGCTGTACGTGAATTTGGTTGTATTGCAGGTATTGTAATCACTGCCAGCCATAATCCGGCAGAATATAACGGGTATAAGGTATATTGGGAGGATGGTGCACAGGTTACATATCCTAAGGATGTAGAGATAATTCAAGAGGTTAATTCGATCAGTGATTTTGCCTCAGCAAAATTCATGAGTAAAGAAGATGCCTTAGCACAGGGGCTTTTAACCATGATCGGAGAAGAGGTTGATGAGAAATATATAGCAACCCTGAAGAAGCTGGTGTTGAACCCACTAACAGAAGAAGGAAAGAAGCTTAAGATCGTATATACCCCACTCCATGGGACTGGAAATCTTCCTGCACGCAGAATTTTAAAAGAGCTAGGCTTTGAGAACGTATATGTAGTTCCGGAGCAGGAGCTCCCGGATACAGAGTTCTCTACTGTCGGCTATCCAAATCCTGAGAATCCAAAGGTATTTGCTCTTGCTGAGAAGCTGGCCAATGAAGTTGGTGCGGATTTAATCCTTGCTACAGATCCGGATGCTGACCGCCTTGGAATTATGGTTCGTAATGAAAAGGGTGAATTCGTATTATTTAACGGAAATATGTCCGGTGCGCTGATCGCTGAATATGAGTTCTCGCAGAAGGCAGAGAAGGGAATTCTACCAACGAATGCTGCACTAATCAAGACCATCGTTACCGGCAATATGTCAGATGTAATTGCTAAGCATTATAATGCGAAGCTGATTGAGGTTTTAACTGGCTTTAAATATATAGGGGAACAAATCAAGCTGTTCGAACAGACCGGTTCTAATGAGTACATCTTTGGTTATGAAGAGAGCTATGGCTGTCTTGTTGGCACCCATGCTAGGGATAAGGATGCCATTGTAGCAGTTATGTGCCTATGCGAGGCTGCTGCTTACTATAAATCCAAAGGCATCTCCCTGTATGATCAGATGAATATGATGTATGAGAAATACGGTTATTTTAAAGAAGATCTTCTGGCTGTAACCTTAAGCGGTATTGAAGGTATGGCTAAGATAAAGGAAATTATGGCGGGTTACCGTTCAAATCCTCCAAAGACAATCGGTGATTATACCGTAGAGAAATTCAGGGATTATAAGGAAGACACAATGAAAGATATGACATCTGGTACAGTCGTTTCGACAGGCTTACCAAAGTCTGATGTTCTTTACTTTGACTTGAACGATAATGCGTGGTGTGCAATCAGACCCTCCGGTACAGAGCCGAAGATTAAGGTGTACTTTGGAGTAAAGGGAAGTAGTTCTGCAGATGCAGATGAGAAGCTGAAAAAATTAATGAGCGATGATGTATTTAAAATGAATTAGGAGTTAAACATTATACTACAGAATAGATTCTGAGAATCATAATGCATTGCAAATTTGACGATATTGCAACGTTATGGTTCTTGGGATCTTTTTTATACTATTTTTGCAGGAAGTACAGTTTCAACACGAGAAATTAGAGGGACTTACGAATAATAGAAGTATGAAAAGGAAATAAAATTATCAATAACCAATATATGGGTTGACAAAGTATTTATTTTGCTGTACTATGACTGTATTAATCATAATAATACAGTTAATACATAATAATATAGTAACGAATATAAAAAACTGTAGGAAAGAAAGGAGGAGCCTATGATCATTATTAATTATAAAGACCGTAGACCGATTTATGAGCAGGTTGTAGAGCGATTCAAGGAACTAATAATAAAGGGCGCCTTAGAGCCAAATAGCCAATTACCCTCTGTGCGATCCTTGGCGATGGATTTGTCCATTAATCCGAATACAATTCAAAGAGCCTATGCGGAACTGGAACGGCAGGGCTTCATTTACTCTGTGAAAGGAAAGGGCAGTTTTACAGCGGCTAATGATTTGCTATCACAGCAGAAACGAAACGAGATATTGCGAGGTTTAGAACAGGTTGCTATGGAGGCTAGAAGTATCGGTATTTCGGAAGAAGATCTTATAAGTAAGATAAAACAAACATATAAGGGGGAGCCAGCAGATGATTGAGGCGGTAGAAGTTAGCAAACAATTTGATAATATAAAAGCGGTGGATCAGGTGTCGGTCAAGATTAAAGAGGGCAATGTGTTCGGACTAATAGGGACAAATGGTGCGGGAAAAAGTTCCTTTATCAGAATGCTGTGTGGCATTATACGACCGGATAATGGCACGATCACCGTTGATGGGATGAATGTATATGAGAATGTTGAAGCAAAGAGTTTATTCTTTTATATCTCAGATGAGCAATTTTACTTTAGTAATGGGACACCTAATGATCTGAAAACATTTTATAATAACGTATATCCTGTCTTTGACAGGGATCGTTTTGATAAACTGGTAGGGCATTTTGAACTTGATCTAAATAGAAAGATCAATACCTTTTCGAAAGGTATGAAAAAGCAATTATCTATTATCTGTGGTATCTGTGCGAATACAAAATACTTATTCTGTGATGAGACCTTTGATGGACTGGATCCTGTTGTACGTCAGGCAGTAAAAAGTATCTTTGCAAAAGAGATTGCAGAGCGCAATCTGACTGTAATTATTGCATCTCATAATCTGAGAGAACTGGAGGATATCTGCGATCATGTTGGCTTAATGCATAAGGGAGGAATTCTCTTGTCAAAGGAACTATATGATATGAAATTAAATATTCATAAAGTTCAGTGCGTGTTTCAGGGTACGGTTGAGGTTTCAAAGTTATTTGAAGGTATGGAGCTACTAAAGGTAGAGCAAAGGGGATCACTTTATACCATCACAATCAGGGGGACAATGGAGGAAATTGACCTTCGTATGGAGAAAGCAGCTACAGTTTTCTCGGAAACCATACCATTATCACTGGAAGAAATATTCGTAAGCGAAACGGAGGTAGTAGGATATGATATTAAAAAACTCATTTATTAAATTGCAAATAGAAGACCTTAAACGTAGAGTCTGGAGTATCGCTCTTTCCATGCTGGCATTTATTGTTCTTCTTCCGATTTTCTGTGCTTTAAATATCAGTAATTTTCAAAGCGTAAGCGTAGAAGAGTTAGAGTGGATAATGCTGCAACTGGTAGGTTTAGTAGGTCCGGGCAACTATTTGATTATTACCGCAACAATTATTTGTGCAGTCATATGCGGTTTAAGCGGATTCTTTTACCTTCATTCCAGAAAAAAAGTGGATTTTTATCATAGCATTCCTGTTAGAAGAGAGCGTTTGTTCTTTACATGTTATCTAAACGGCGTATTAATCTATGTCATACCATATATATTAAATTTAATTTTTAGTTTAATTATTATAGGTGTGAATCATTATTTAAATGCTGAGATACTACTGGCGGCATTGAGCGGAGTAGGAATTAATCTCCTATTCTTCTGCCTAACCTATACTCTGACAATTATAGCTGTTATGATGACTGGAAATCTGATTATAAGTATCTGCGGTACTGGGGTATTCTTATTATACATACCATCCGTCAGAGAATTAATAAATTCCTTGTGCATAAGCTTCTTTGCTACTTTTGCCAATTATTCCGGCAGCAACAAAAGCTCCTCATTCCTATCACCCATAGAAAGCTATATTAATATTGCTACTCAGAATATAAGAGGGAATGATTATATATTTAGCATCATAACTTCAGTAGCAGTAACTATCGTGTTAGTTGGAGTGGCATTGTTTCTTTATAAGAAGCGTTCCTCAGAAGCGGCGGGGAAATCAATGGCTTTTAAGGTATCAAAGCCTATTATAAAGTTTCTATTAGTTGTCCCGCTTTCCTTAGGAGGTGGAATCTTATTAAGAAGTATTGTTACTTTTGGCTATGATGCTTGGTTTGTATTTGGAGTGATTTTTGCTTTCATTGTGAGCTATGGCCTGATTCAAGTTTTATTTGAATTTGATATTAGAAGTGTCTTCCAGCATAAGAGGCAAATGCTACTAAGTGCTGTAATAATTGCAGTTATTGCGTTGGTATTAAGATTGGATGTATTCGGCTATGATGATTATCTTCCTGAGATAGGCGAAGTAAAAAGCATGAGTGTATCGATGACAGGAATGGATCAGGGACTTAACTATTATGAGTACGTGGACGGAAATTTAGTTTATTATAATGCATTTGATTATGAACTTAGCAGGATGAAGCTGACAAATGTTCAGGCGGCATATGATCTGGCTGAAATGGGAGTTAAGAATAGAATTAAAAAGGGTGATAGAAATAACTACAATGCATATTATTGGAATAATGATGTATATACCTATTATGTGAAATATACCTTAAAAAGTGGCAGAGAGGTATACCGCTCCTATGGTATCACCTTGGAAGAAAGCAGGAATAGCCTGAGTAAAATTTATTCGGATCAGGCCTACAAGGATGTCCACTTTCCAATTTATCAGTGGCAGGAAAATGATGTTGATGAGGTTAGAGTATCCTATAATACAGATATTTTAAACTATGATTCTTCGGGTATTGACGCTAAGGAAGGGATTAATTTTAGTTTATCCGGCGACAGCCTTTCACAGCTATTGGATATTTATAAAGCGGAGTTAAGTGGAGTAACATTAGAAGAAGCAGAGAAGGAAATTCCGGTGATCGAATTGAGCTTTCAAATGAGTGATTACACCTATGATAACTATTATGTTTATCCTTCCTGTATAAAGACCTTAACATTTCTAGAGGAACGCGGCTTTGATGTTAAGAAACGAGTTGAGCCTGAGAAGGTGCTCGAATTAACAATTTATAATTTCAGCAAGACCCAGGAAGTGATTTCCAAAGATGGGGTAAGCGTAGTGAGCAATGTTACAGTAGAACCAGTTAGCTATAAGGAACAAAGGGATATTCTTGAGATATTGCCGGCGCTTGTTCCATCGGAATATAGTCAGAACAATAGGATGTTAATCAACGTTGAAGAGAATGTAGAGGTGAATTTAACCTACCGTTTTGGAGACAGTGGACTGGTTCAAAATTTTGGCTTTAGTGTACGAAAAGATAGTCTGCCGGAACAAGTAAAGAAGGATTTGGGATTATAATTCCCGGCTGATTCTAATAATTGATCTGGCAGTAATTTAAAAATAACTTTTATATCAGTGGCAGGAGCCTAGGCATCCTGCCCTATTTTTTACTGTTTTTGGAACTTGTGCTTGTCGACATGTGGAAAATGATGTATAATTAGCAGCTGTATCAACCCTTTTGTAGAATTCTGTATTTCATTGTAGAATTTTGTACATTAAAACGTAGTAATTTGTGTTTATTAAGTAGATGGGATATATAACTTAGTTAGGGATTGGAGGTGAGGTGCAGTGAATAGATGGGAAGTCCTAAGAGATGATAGTTAATAATAACAGGGTAAAATAGATTACTGTAAGGGTTGAATACGGATTACTGATAAGAAAACATAGGAGGATTGAAACAATACTATTACGATGAACGAAAGATAAAGGAGCTAACAAGTGAAAAAAGACAAGAGAGTTATGACAATATTTCATATGAATATTTTTAAGAAATTAGTTATCATGTCATTACTATTTGTAATGATACCATCAACCATTATTAGTGTAGTAAGTGTTGCACAGCTGTCGAAAACGACAGAAGACCATACAATATCCTATATGTCGAATAATGCAAATAATAAATTGAAGTTAATGAAAAATATAATAGATAGCGTTACAGATAAAGCCTATGTAATATCGTCGGATGGAAGAGTCAAAATGATTCTATCTGACTATATGCAAAACAGAACATTGTCTGATTCCGATCGTGACACAATGCATCAATACTTGAAAGCGTTCTATGATAAAGATAGTGGCCTTTTTGATGGGATGTTTTTTACGGATCAAAATGGCGTTGTTGTAGCGGATGCTCAGGAAGGAGAAACCGTAGGAATTGATATCGGTGAACGAAGTTATTTTTCACAAGTAAGAGAAAAGGGTGAGGGAGCCATATCGGAAGTTGTGGTATCCCAGGCAACAGGAAAACCGTCTATTGTAATAGCGCAGCCTGTTATGACTGAGGAGAATGTATTTGTAGGTATCTTAGCAATGGTTATTGACTTTAGCAGCTTAACAGACAGCATAATTCAGAGAGATACCAATGAAAAATATAATTATGTTATTATAGATAATGCAGGGTTAATTATCGCCCACGAGAATACCGATTATGTGAATCAGCTTAATTTTAGTACCGAGGATAAGTCAACAAAAGCATTCTTTGATAAAATGATGAGTGATCCAACCTCATATGGTATCTATAATCTAAAAGGCGTTTCTAAAATCATGGCATATACAAAATATGAGGAAATGAATTGGTATATCGGCTGTGCATTATCCATGGAGGAATATGATAAACCAATCAATCATCTAAAATTAATCGTTGCAACCATCTTTGGAATCTGTGTTGTTATTACTGCAATCTTTGTTTTTCTATTCAGTCGTTCTTTTGCTAATCCAATTAAGAGATTATCGGGAGTTGCCGAAGCTATTGCAGCCGGTGATTTAACACAAGCAGTTCCGTCTGTAAGAACCAAAGATGAAATTGGGAAATTAGCAGAAGCCTTTGGGAATATGACTCATAAGCTACGGGATTTCATTTCAAAAGTGAGTGAAATGAGTGCAAATACAGCAGCCTCCTCCGAGGAAATGATGGCTTCTTCAGACGAAGTCAATCAGGTATCAGAGCAAATTGCAGTAGCAATTAATGAGCTTGCGAAAGGTGCTGCGGAACAAGCTGAGTCTACGGAAACGAGTAATTATAAAATTATTGATGTGGTAAGCGGACTGAATGAAATCGGCCATGAAATGGCACAATCAGAGGATTTGGCTGTAACTGCTAAGAACACGGTAGCTGTAGGCAAGAATTCTGTACAGTATCAAACTGTTAAGATGAATGAAAATAAAGAAATTAAAGAAATGACAGGAATTGTAGCAAATGCAATTATTTCTCTTGCTGAAAGATCAAAAGAAATTGAAGAAATCTTAACTGTAATCAAGGGTATCTCAGAACAAACTAATTTGCTATCGTTGAATGCTGCCATCGAAGCTGCGAGAGCAGGTGAGCAAGGAAGAGGTTTTGCTGTAGTAGCCGGTGAAATCGGAAAACTGGCAGAGCAGTCTGGGTTATCCGTAAATAAAATTGACCAGATTATTAAAGAGGTACAGAATGGTGTTAATAATGCAGTAACAGAGATAGAAAAAGCACAGGAAGTAGTTAATGAGCAGGAAACGGCATTAACGGATACTGTGAATGCATTCCAGAGAATTGAAGAAGTGGTTGCCGCTATTAATGCCAATATTATAAAAGTTACAGAAGTATCCAAGGCACTTGATTTAAAAGCAAAAGAAGCAGGGGAAGCAATCAGTGATATTGCAAGTATATCAGAAGAGAATGCCTCAGGCACAGAAGAGGTCGCTGCATCAACGCAGGAGCAGTCTGCAGTGATTAAACAAATTGCAGAGGCTTCAAAAAGTCTTTCTGGCATGGCAGCTGATCTTCAAAAAAGTATTGAAGTATTTCGTATATAATGAGTATTTCATGTAGTATTGATAGAGATATCGAGGAATACAGTTTGAGATCAGTATGAATTACAGTTATTTTTAAAAATAGCCTTGATTATAATGCTTAGATGGCAATTTTAAGCCAGATGAACATTAAAATCAAGGCATTTAATATTATGGCGGTTCAGAAATAAGTTAGAACTCACCAAGCATGTGTCTGTTGCATGCTCTGTTTTCGTGACTTATCAGAGTTGATTTAGAGCTGTTAACCATAAACCAGGAGTGATTTAGAGTTTTTGGCAACAAATCAACTTTAATTTAGAGCTTTTGACCGCAATTGAAGCAGAAGTTAGCCTCTCCGGTCTTTGTACCACAATTCGGACAGAAATTTGGTTTTCCAGGAGAGTTTTGGTTAGGGGTTGTGCCGCTTTGGTTTGTCTGACCTGAGCCATTCTGTGCGTTACCCTGTTGGTTTGTTTGATTCATGTTCTGCATTATCTGATTAGCCATATTCATTCCCATCATCATCCCTGCCATATCGGAGGCAACACCGCCACCCTTCACCTGGCCATTTGCAATTCCCTCAGTCATAGCCATTTGCTGATAACGGTTCATGTCGCCCACCATGCTATAGGAAGCATTTTTATTAATGATCTTCTGAATCTCTTCCGGATAAGTAAAGCTCATAACGTTAAAGGCAGTTACAGTTAATCCGCTGTCAAAGAGCTGCATATCTAAGTCAGTGCGTATACCGGAAGAAATATCAAAGGAATTAGCCTGGAGGTTGAACATATCCTTTCCCTCCTTGCTGATCCACTTCATTAGTAGCTGATCAAGGATGGTTACAATACGAAGTCTCACATCCTCCACAAGATAGGAATCCTTTACGCCTGCAATTTTATCAATTAATTTAACATAATCGGATACTTTAAAGGTAAAGGTACCGTTTGCACGAATGGGCATACCCCCTGGCAATTGAGGCGTTGGGATGTTAATAGCGTTCTGTGTTCCCCACTTAACAATAAATTCCTTGGTGTTAATAAATAATACTTCAGCGCGCATACCGCTGTTAAAACCAAATTTAAAGCCGGATAAGGTGGAGAGGAAGGGGATGATTTGTGATTCAATATCATAATCGCCCTCATCTTTGAAGATGCCTTCAATTTTACCGTTATATAAGAATACGGCGTCCTGACCTGGGCGGATAATTAATCGGCTGCCTTTTTTTATTTCATCATTACTCCATTTATAAAAAATCATATCCTCGCGAAATTCCTGCCATTCCACGACATTAGCAAATTGTTTTGAAAATAAACCCATGAGAAAAACCTCCTATTTTTTATTATACCTATTAATCCTATGACAAGATGATTATGAAAATCAAAATTGCGGCAAAAGAATTAAAAGCTTCCACGGCTTGTGCTGTGGGAATGACCGCCTGCGGAGGTGCCACCATGAAATCCACCGCCAGAGTTATTATTTTGCGGCTTTCTGACACGAGTTACAGTGGTACGGATATAATCATCTCTTCTACCGATTAGACCGGAATGGCCTTGATCTATATAAGTATTTCCGCCGACAGTCATTCTTCCCCCTGCATTATATGCCATAATACCAACCGCAATTGCTCCGATGGCTAGGGAGATGCCCAATTGGAGCCAGATATTCATAAGGATAGAGTCCTGCTTGGAATAATCGTTGTTCTCGGTAGCTGTGGTATAACCCCTGCTGTAATTTGGATCAGAAGTGTCTTTCATATATGCCTTGGATTCTTTAATGAAGGTCTCAAATGCAGCAGCATAATCTCCATTCGATAGATCAGGTTTCATATCCTGAAGGAGACTGTCACCACGCTGAGAATGGATATAAGTCTCTGCCGTACCATACCCCTCTAGAACCATATCCCGTCTTGACATATCAATCAGCAAAATAACGCTATCAGTATAATTGCCGTAAAGTGTACTGTCGTAGAAGTTTTCTATATAAATTTCTCCATCTACTGAGGAGGAGTCATTATGCGTCAAAATAAAGATTCCAATTCCTGCATCATTGCCGTAAGATATACACATAGAATTAAGATCACTTAGTTCGGATGTGGATAAAAGTTCTGCATCATCATAGATTCGTGGAAAAGTATCTGTCGCCTCAGCAGCCCATGCTGAACTGGGCTTGAGTAGTAACATAGAAATTATGAAACAAAAGACCATAAGGTAGCGAGGAATTATTTTGTTTTTCCAATGTGCCATTAAAAGCCACCCCCTAATATGAATGTTAATAAACGCATAATTGCGAAGCTGCCAATGGAAATGCCGGCGAACCAGGTAAAGATTTTTTGCTTGCTCAACGGAGGTTTACCAACAATTTTACCGGTTTGACCATTCATAGCAAAGATATGCTCCGCCTTGCGATAATCATAACAAACCATCCAAATGGGCAGCAGGGTGTAATCGGCATTGCGTTTTCTTATATTAATATTCTGATAATTAATATTAACCGTACTGTAACCATTAATTGTTGAACGGATGTAGCTATCCACGTAACCGTTCACACGTTCCTTAATTCTTGGCAGCATCTGTTCGTCTGTAAAATCATATTTTTCAGCGATATACCCAGCGAGATAGGGCATGTTAAAATCCTTAAGATTATTATAGTTATACGGCTCAATTTTATCCATCATGGAATCTTCCATTTTTTTAGAAGAATCACAGGGAACGCGGTTATAATCCAGGTCGACCTTTCGGTAAACATGATACCATTTGGTCTCCGTATAGATCCAATCACCCATTGTATAGGTGCGTACTCGGGTACAGGTAGCCTCTACCTCTCCCCGTCCGTTCAGGTCATACAACCAGAAAGGAACATACAGTCCGGTGATGTTTTTAATACGATCCGCGGTCATAAAATCCTTGGGAGTTAACAGACCTTTCTTACACCATTTTTTAAATGCTTCCTGAGCCTGCTCTTTATTAATGGTAAAGGGAATGACTTTAGCCGGAGCAAGGCTTCCGGTAAGGCGGTCTCCCAGAACCACACCTGCACCGCAGAAACTACAGGTTGTGGCCGTAGTTTGAGAATCTGTAATCAGCACGGCTCCACAGTTATTACAGTGATACTGATTTGCTTCATTTTCTCCAAAGGTAGAGTGATTGCTAGGCTCATCCTCATGCGAGGGATCATTATAATCATATTCAAAAGCAGAGTCAGCTGCCTTTCTATCCTCCTCATCCATATCAAAGGAAACATCACCTTGATGAGAAGAGTGGCCTTTTCCGGCCATTTGCTCGATATTATCTGTTCTCCCGCAACTTCCACAGCGCAGCAGACCGGTCTGACTGTCAAATGCCATATCAGCCCCGCAATTAGGGCATTTATAATGTATTACAGTGGACATAGAATCCTCCTTACGCACGTAAACCGGAGAAGCAGGTTAAGCCTTTTTTCTCCGGTTCATGACAGGGTAGCTTCATAATGGACTAATAAATAATTCATGATTTGTTCAAATCCATTATCCTATAACCCGCACGTGATTATTTTGTTAATGGACTACTTTCCTAAGTTGGCCTTCAGCGCAGCGAGTTCATCCTCTACATTAGAATCCTGTGAATACTTCTTTGTTAAGTCCTCGATCGACTGCTCCTGAGAGGATGCATTTAACTCTGCCATGGCATTGGCTTTATCCAGAGCTTTGTCAGCCATCTCTTCATACCTCTTAAAGCTTGCAATGGAATCATTTGCACTTCCAACGGAAGAGCTCATTTTATTAATTCTCTCCTGGGTTTTAGCAACAGCCAGCTTACCCTTAATCATATCCTTGCGAGCTTCTAATTCGTCAATGTCATTCACTAATTTGTCATGCATTTCTCTCATATGAGTAGCATTGGAATGAGCTAAATCGTAGGCTTCCTGTAGACCGGGGTGCTTTGAAGAGAGAGAAGCCTTTTGCTCAAGGAATTTTCTTGCATCAGTATCATTGTTAGCTTCCAGTGCCTTTACAGCATAGGATTGCATTTTAGCAATTTCTTCGTTGCAATCTTCAAGGACTCTTTTTGCACGTTGCTCCTCTGCCATGATTGCAGCGGTTTCTGATTTCACCTTACCCAAATCGGAGTTGAGATTACGAAGGCACTGATCAATCATTTTCTCAGGATCTTCAGCTTTGTCTAATAGTGCGTTGATGTTGCTGGACATGATGTCCCTGAATCTTGTTAAAATACCCATATTTCCTCCATTCTACCGTTTATGCGGTAATTAAAATTATTTATTGTTTCTTTCCCTCGTGTACATACTATATTGTGTCCAATCGAAAACACACTTTATATCATGTGTATTCAAATTTTAGTGACTCATTACAGTTACCAGTTTAAACGTTCTTACCTGTATGGTCAAGTTAAAATCTGTTAAGAAATAGGTGATAGAAGGTTAAGAGAGAGGCGGAGCAGGATGAAAACTTGGCATTGTAATTCGCTATAGCCTGCTTTATAATGGGAGAGAAATATTTCACAAGAAAGCGAGAGAATTATGTGGATTGCAAGTGATTGGAAAGACTACGAAGTGATTGACACCTCAGGCGGCGAGAAGCTGGAGCGCTGGGGAGAATATATATTGGTACGTCCGGATCCTCAGGTGATCTGGAATACTGCAAAGGACAAGAAAGGCTGGAAAAAGCCAAATGCTCATTATCATCGAAGCTCCAAAGGAGGCGGTGAATGGGAGTTCTTTGATTTACCCAAGCAATGGGATATCAACTACAAAGGGCTAACCTTTCATCTTCAACCCTTTAGCTTTAAGCATACGGGGCTGTTTCCGGAGCAGGCGGTGAACTGGGACTGGTTCTCGGAGAAGATAAAGAGCGTGGGGGACAGACAGGTAAAAGTGCTCAATCTATTTGCATATACCGGCGGTGCAACTCTGGCAGCAGCAAAGGCCGGTGCCTCAGTGACCCATGTGGATGCCTCGAAGGGAATGGTAACCTGGGCGAAGGAGAATGCGGCGGCTTCAGGACTGGCAGAAGCACCAATCCGCTATATCGTAGATGACTGCGTGAAGTTTGTAGAGCGTGAGATCAGAAGGGGAAATAAATATGATGCAATCATCATGGACCCGCCCTCCTATGGAAGAGGACCAAAGGGAGAGACCTGGAAGATTGAGGACAGCATCCATCCCTTTGTTCAGCTGTGTACTCAGGCTTTGACGGACGAGCCGCTGTTTTTTCTCTTAAATTCTTATACAACGGGACTGCAGGCAGGGGTATTAACCTATATGTTATCCGAAGAAATCAGCAAGAAATTCGGTGGCAAGGTATCTGCTGATGAAATCGGTCTTCCGGTGTCGGGAAATGGACTAGTCCTTCCCTGTGGTGCCTCAGGACGTTGGGAGAGATAAAATTTAAAAAGATAAAATTTAAAAAGATAAAATTAGAAAGATTAAATTTAATATAATATAGAAGATATAATTGCATAGGATATGTTGGATGAAGCTGAATGAAATTATGGTATAGAGTATACCGGATTTTATTCAGCTTTTATAATGCAATGATTTAATACATCATAAAATATATTACTTTACAAAAATATATACCTTGACAGGTGAGGTATATAGAAATATAATAATAAACAAAAAGGAGGTAGCTGCATGTCGATTACATCTGATGTTATACGCGGACATACCGAACCCATTATACTGGCGCACCTCTTGGAAGGTGACAGCTACGGTTATCAGATTAATAAGGAAATCATGGAAAAAACCAATAACTTGTATGAATTGAAGGAGGCAACCTTATATACTGCCTTTCGCCGACTGGAACAGGCTCAGCTGATTACTTCCTACTGGGGTGACCAGGAGGTAGGAGCGCGACGAAGGTATTATTCAATCACAAGTAAAGGCCGTGACGTTTATCAGGAGTATAAAAAAGACTGGGAGAATACGAAGGCAATTCTTGATACTTTAATTAAATAGAAGGAGGGAATATAGATGAACGAGAAAATGAAATCTCATATTGAGAAGCTTTTTGAGAGTGCTCCCAAGACTAGAAAAGCTTTTGAACTGAAAGAAGAATTATTAGTCAACTCGGAGGAACGTTATCAGGATCTGCTTACAAACGGTGTAAATCCCGAGGATGCCTTTAAAAATGTGGTAAGCTCTATCGGTAATGTATCAGAGCTATTTCTGGGGTTGGAAGAAATGAGTCCGGAAGGACGAGAAGAGCAAGAGTCGAGAACTAGAAAAATTGCAGTGGTAAAGACAGCCGCAGCCGGACTTTATATTTTGAGTGTCATTGTATTCATCACGCTGACATTGGTAGACGGTTTTACCTACAGCAATGTTAATATTACCTCTTTGGGTTTGATTCTGATGCTGTTACTGGCAATGATACCGACCTGTATGCTTGTTTACATAAGCAGCATGCATCCAAAATACCGTCGCACGGAAGATACCGTTGTGGAAGAGTTTAAGGAATGGAAGAGCAGCACCGTAAAAACAAAGTCAGTGAAAAGCGCAACCATCTGTGTAGCCTGGACCTTCATAATTCTCATCTATTTCGTAGTAAGCTTTGCAACCTTTGCCTGGTATGCAAGTTGGATCATATTTCTGGCAGGAGCTTGTGTTCACGCAATACTGGAGCTTGTGTTCCGATTAAAGGAGTTGAGACAATGAGAAAATTAATTATTATTCTGATTTCTATTTTTTCTATCATTATAGTTGGATTAATCGTACTGTTGGTGATTATGATCGGATACGGCGGCTTTCGTATCAACTCTTCTGTATCCGGATATTCTAACCTGAAGCTTGTGAATACGCAAAACGCCGATCTCGAAGGTATTGAAGCAATCGTAATTGACTATGATTCCGAGGATGTTGTGTTATATACCAGCGATACAGGAGAACTGGTTTTAAAGGAGTATATGAGCTTTTCCCCGAAGGAGGATGATTTTACAAGGATTACAAAGAGCGGAGGCAAATTAAATCTAGAAGGCAGGAAGGAACACGTCAATAGCTGGATATTTGGTATGAACCGATACAGCAGGATGGAAATCTACCTCCCCTCCGGTTACAGTGGTACATTATCGGTAAGTACTTCCAGTGGAGTTATCGATTCGGACATGGCGCTTATCCTTAAGAAATTTGATGCATCCTGTTCCAGCGGAGACATAAAAATGAATGAGGTGACTGCGGAAGATATCAATGTCTCAACCTCCAGTGGAAGTATCACCTTTAAGAAAGCAGAAGGAGCTAGAAGTATTTCATCTAGCAGCGGTGACATTGAAATCCAAGCGGGTGCCGGAGATACGCAAGTTTCCTCAACCTCAGGCAGCATTATCATTGAAAATGTTGTTGGCCAGCTCAAAGCAGAAGCCTCGAGCGGCGATATCGTCATAAAGGCAAGCTCCGGAAAAAAGGATATCCGAACGAGCTCCGGTGAGATTATTATAACTGATTCCGAGGGCTATACAAGAGCATATGCTTCCAGTGGAGATCTTCGAATTACTGAGCTGGCAGGTGCTGGTGATTTTACTACAACCTCCGGCGTAGTAACTGTTATATTTGCCAAGGATGCTTCTTTCATCAATGATAATATTAAGATAGAATCCTCCAGTGGTGACGTGGATCTGACGATTCCCTCCGAACTCCGGTTCAGCTTTAATGCAAATACCTCCAGTGGAGATATCAGAACCTATTTTGATGACCTAATCGATTTTAGTAAGGATGAAAGAGATGCTTCCGGAACCGTTGGTTCAAGTCCCCTAATTAACCTTGACATATCAACCACCAGCGGCGATATTCAGGTAAATAGCAGGTAGATACAATCATTGTTATCAAGTAACCTAGGCAAATATTAAATTACAGCATGTCCCCTGGTCAGACCCAGTATATAAAGTCTGTTCGAGGGGACATTTCGAGGGAACATATAGTATAGAAATAAGTTATAACTATTCGAGTATATTCCAACCTCTCACGCAAATATATTAAGTACATTTTCCATCTATTGATTTTCCATAGAGTGGTTTCGCATAGAATGCGTAATTATGGTAACAATAACCACAGATTTGCCTGGAATACATGGAATAATTTACTTTAAAATACTTAAAAGTATAATAAATATGAATCATTGTGAAAAATCTAAAAAAAGTACTTGCAAATACTTTGTAGGTATTATATAATATCTCATGTTGTGACATTGATAGCGTTGAAGCGTGAGGTTGCTGCCAAGCCTGGCAGGTTTTCCGTGGAGCGAAGGTCAAGTTATGAAACTGGCGACAAGTCACTGTACCATATAGATTCTGCTTTAGGCAGATAAACGTGTGAAGAATATCATGCATCATATCGTTAGCAAATCAGCAATGATTTGTTAGTTAAAATCCGGTTTCACCGGGTTATTCGTACGAAAGATGAAGATACACACGGATGAGTGTACAGTCACCACTTGTCGTACTGAAATTAAGTGCGAAAAGGAGGCGGCTTTTTTTATGGCAAGTCAAGTAATGAGA
>JAQZBD010000186.1 GCA_029239235.1 Herbinix sp. | reverse complement strand
TGAGAATGGTGAAAAGCCTCAAGTTTTGGTCCCCAAGGATTATATCTTTGGTTCCGCCATGAATAATAAAGGGTATGCTTTAGTAGGCTGCATGGTATCGCCAGGATTTGAATTCAGAGATTTTGAGTTATTTCAAAGAAATGACCTGTTAGAAAAATTTCCGCAATATCAGCAAATCATTTATAAACTTAGTCCCAATAAATAAAGGTACTTTTAGCTTTTACTGCTGCCATTACCCGGCTCCAGAAAGATCCTTTTTAATAAAAACAAAAAAGCTTCCAATAAGTTTAATAAATCAAATTCGCTTAAACTTATTGGGAGCTTATCGGCGTTCCTATTAGCCTAACGCTAAAATATTTCTTGCGTTTAAGTAATAGATATGCTCCTTCATATGATCAGACAGATTCAACTGCTCAATTCTGTCGATCTGCTCCTCGATGCCAGCATAAGGCGTATCTGTGCCGAAAACAATATGATCATACCCAAACGCATCTATTGCTGTCTTAATATCACTGCCTTGAATCCTATTAGAGCTTGAAGTATCAAAATAAACATTTTTCAGATTTACGCTGCTTTCGCTAAAGAGATCCATTCCGGTCAAATGCCCGATAATAAATTTAGCGTTTTGGTTTTCCTTTATAAACCGCAGCAGCTTCAGAACTTCTTTCTTGGAATACAAATGAATGAACACCGGCAGATTATGCGCTGTTGCTATATCGACCAGCTTCTTAAACTCTATCCCGTCTATTTTGAAGGAATTCCAAGCTTGGTGGAGTTTGATTCCCTTGGGCTGTGATAGGTATGGATACTGGTCTCTAAATGATCCATGTATCTGGTATCAAGGGGATTTACCCAAAGAAACTGGATTACGCGCTCGGGAAGCCGGTTTTTCAAATCAAAAACAAATTGATTACCGTCACCATTATCCTTGAAAAAATGATTGTAAGCCAGCCGATTCATCCGATTCATCATAAATATGCTGTCGGGCTTTTGTGTGAAGGGCATACTCGGTGGTTTCTGAAGATCATGGATATTCTTAGGGCTTGTACATAACACAATTTTATCAATTTGATACCTTTTGGCCATATTTTTAATGGAATCTACGGTGCCATAATCACCTGCCGCATGAGCATGAATATCAATTAACATAAGAAGCCTCCTAGCCATGGAAATTATTCTAATTGATTATACCACCATTTTCCAGAAATTCAAATCTCATCTTTTCAGGGTATGCTGAGCCAGATTTTCTCTATATTCTTTCGGTGACATTCCGGTCACCTTACGAAATTGTGTATAAAAAGTTGAAAGGCTCTCAAAGCCGCTTTGTAATGCAATCTGCAATATGTTGTTCCTTGTATCTGTTAGGAACATTTTACATCGTTCAACGCGTAGCTGATTCACATATTCCGCCGGTGTCTTTCCGTATTGTGCCTGGAACACCTGCGTCATACGATTTCGGCTCAAACCAATATCTGAAAGCTTCTTTTTCAATTCGTTATGCTCCAAGAAATATTGCTCGCAAATAGCCTTCATCTTTTCAGCAGTTTCTTTGAGCGGCTGAAATTCCAGCAAATCAGGACGGCAGCGCTTACAAGGACGCAGCCCGCCTTCTCTTGCCTCCTCAGCCGTATCAAAAAAAACCACATTTTCACGCTTTGGACTTTTAGACTTACAGGATGGACGGCAAAAGATTCCGGTAGTTTTTACCCCATAAAAAAATCTGCCGTCATATGTGGGATCACATTCCAGCAAAGCCTTCCATTTTTCTTCATCGACTAAGTTTATATTAGGCATTTTGCTCTCTCCTATCCCTTATTTAATATAGTTAAACCTGTTACCAAGGTATTCTTTGAGTTAGAAACAGACAAAAATCTTAGCTTTAATAGTCAAAATTCTTAGCTTTCATTATTTACAATGCCTTTTCTAATTCCAGCAATTTTTTCTTTACCTCTAATCCAGCAGCAAATCCTACGAGCTGACCATTCGATCCAATGACACGATGGCAGGGAGTTACAATAAGTATCGGGTTTTTGTTGTTAGCCATGCCCACCGCACGAGAGGCTGTAGGCTTACCTATCAATACTGCAATCTGTTTATAGCTGCGGGTCTCACCATAGGGAATACTGTGCAAAGCCTGCCAAACCTCTTTTTGAAAGACGGTCCCTTGAGGTGCAATGGGTAAATCAAAGGTTTTACGAATTCCTGTTATATATTCTAAAAACTGCTTCCTAGCCTTTATTAATAAAGGTGAAGTATGCCTGCTTTCCATATTTACTTCTTTTACGAAATAAAGTTCCGTAATTTTATTATCTTCCTCTGCTATCTTCACCAAACCGAATGGACTTGAAAAAATAATGCTATTCTTCATAGATCAGCCTCCTTCCTTTCATATGCTAAGTGTACATCCATTTTCATTCCAAGTCCTCCAATTTTGCATCATTCAATTTCCTTGTTCATCCTTTGTTTGCTTTAACTCTTTCTCTATCAGCTCTAACTAATTACTTTCCTTTATGTTTATTATAACATAATGCAACAGTAATACCTGCACTTAGGATATAGACATCTTATATTTTTTTATAAATTCTCATAGCAAAGAGAAAAGCCACAACTGTAATTGCTATACACCAGGCAAGGGCGACCCAAATATCATTTCCAACTGGCTGACTTGCTAATAAATTACGAATTGCTTCAACGATAGGTGTTACAGGCTGGTTCTCTGCAAAAGTACGTACTGCAAAAGGCATAGTATCTGTTGGCACAAAGGCAGAACTGATAAACGGTAAAAAGATGATTGGATAAGAGAATGCGCCTGCACCATCCGGTGTTTTCGCAGCAAGCCCGGCAATTATAGCAATCCAAGTTAATGCTAGTGTAAATATTGCCAGAATTCCAAATACCGCTATCCATTCTAAGATCCCTGCTGATGAACGTAACCCCATTAATAATGCAACAAGAATAATCACTACTACTGAAATCCCATTGGAAATTAATGAAGTTAATACATGTCCCCATAATACGGTCGAACGAGATATGGGCATGGAGTGAAAACGTTCAAAGATCCCACGTTCTTTATCTGTAAACAATCGGTAAGCTACATATGCAATCCCACTGCCAATGGTCATTAGCAAGATACCGGGTAAAAGATAATCAATATAATTTTCTGTACCTGTTTCGATTGCACCTCCAAATACATATACGAACAATAGCATAATTGCAATTGGCGTGATGCTAACTGTAATAATGGTATCCATACTTCTAAAAATATGACGCATGGAACGCCCAAACATAACACTCATGTCTTTGAAAAAATATTTATTCATAGACTTCATTTTATTTCTCCTCCTTTTTACCAATGATAGTTAGAAATATTTCTTCTAAGGTTGGCTGTTTCTCAACATATTCAACTTTTGCTGGGGGAAATAATTGTTTCAATCCCACCAATGTATCTAGAGCTATGATTTTTCCTCCATGAAGAATAGCGATTTTATCTGCCAGCTGTTCTGCTTCCTCTAAATATTGCGTCGTTAAGAATACTGTGGTTCCCGCAGCTAATAATTCTTTTATAATCTTCCAAACTTCCAAACGTGCTTCCGGATCAAGACCTGTGGTTGGCTCATCCAGGAAAATAATCTTCGGCGTACCCACAAGGCTCATTGCGATATCAATTCTTCTTTTCATGCCTCCGGAGTAAGTTACCACCCTGCGGTCTGCCGCTTCTGACATGTCAAAACGACAAATTAACTCCTCTGCAACTTGTTTTGGATTTTTAAGATGTCTAAGCTTTGCTATCATTTGGAGATTTTCACGACCGGTCAAAATCTCATCGATTGCAGCAAATTGACCGGTAAGACTGATACACCCTCTAATATCACGTGGATTTTTTTCTATATCAAAATCATTAATTTTAACACTCCCTGCATCTGATTTCAGTAACGTAGCCATAATTCTAATCAACGTTGTTTTTCCTGCTCCATTGGAACCTAGTAAGGCAAAGATGCCTCCTTGTTCAACTTCTATATCTACACCCTTTAGAACTTCTACATCTTTGAATGCTTTTTTGATACCTTTCAATTGAATGATATTTTCAATATAAAAAAGAAAGAGCCGACAACTGTGACTTCACTCACATGTTATCGGCTCTGCGTCTTAGCGTCTGGCTCTTTCACAACTGATATTTTCAGTTGTTTTACATTTATTATCTTTTCCTGTTTACACTTGGGACAAAACAGTGGGAAATTTTCAAGTATCGTATTCTCACGTATCTTAACCCTTGTTTTGTTGCCACAGACCGGGCATAATATCCACTCGCATTTGCACATTCTATCAATCCTTCACTAAATTCGTACCTACTTCGTTTTATCTGTACCCTTTTTCATAGCCTTGTTAACTTCCTCATTAACAGATTCTTGATAAATATCGGCGTAAGTTTTTGAATCTTTGATTAAATCGTCGCAAAAAGCCGCTACGTCTCTACCTGTCACTTCAAGCACGCCTTTCCCAATGGATGCTCCCTCTTCAAAAAGGTCTACAATCCCCGAGAGCAAATCCGTCCCTTCCGTTAGTTGAACCGGGCCAACCTTAAATAGATACTTTTGAAGCTCTTTATAAACAATCTGATAATCCTGCGGCAGTGCTTTGACACGTGCCATGTGTGCCCGCCACTCTCTTTTGCCTTCGATCATGTCTTGTATTCTCATAAAAATCCTCCTATTTACCCAATTTTTTAGCGACATTATTATTTAGCTGCTGGCGCCATTTATCACGAAAGGACTTTGCCCCTTCTTCGCCGACCAGCGCTAAGCAAAAGCCACTCATATCGTCACCCAAGACCTCTTGGATACTCTGCCCATCCGCTGCCGTCTCTTCCAATAATCCCAACACCCCATCAAGAATAGGCATCAGGTTGCGACCGGTAAAATCTGAGTATGACCAGAGATTGGTTTTGATTTTTTCCCAGGCCTCTTGATAATCAGCCGGCAGTTTTCTTGCCCGGGCTTCAAAAGCTTTCATTTCTTTCGTCATGTCGCTTCCTGTTATTTTCTCCCAGAAATTCATTATTCTTTCTCCTTTAATTCATTAATTTTTGATGATACAAACTCCCATCTTTCCCAGAATCTTCGCAGCTCCTCACGTCCCGCAGCATTGAGTGTGAAAAACTTCCGCGGCGGTCCCATATCAGATGGTTTTTTTTCTATATCCACTAATTTATTCTTCTCTAGCCTCACCAAGATGGTGTAAACTGTCCCATCCACAACGTCTGAAAACCCTAACGCATTCAGCCGCCGCGTAATCTCGTAACCATAGATTTTCTCGTGGCTGATAATTTCAAGGACACAGCCTTCTAATACACCTTTTAGCATTTCTGTAATATTTTCCAATTTCATCACCTCCTATGCTATTTAGTATCACCGATATTCTGTATTACTTACTACTGCTATATAGTAACACGTAGTAGCTATAGTGTCAATCTATTTTCTTGAATTTAAAATAAAAATTTATAAAGTATACGTACTGCGAGTAATCCGGCATTCTAAAGTCATTAACACGAATGGATAAACATGAACGCAGCATAAAAACTGCCAGCAGGTATTACCTACTGGCAGTTTTTAAAATAAGCTATTCCTTTTCAGTCTAATCAAGATGATAAATTTCACTCATACCAGACCAAAATTCCCCCTCATATCGATCATCAAGAGGCTGCATCAAGGGTTTTACTACATCCCACCAAGCTTGCGTATTTGGATCTGCTGCCATTTTAGCCATGTCTGCTTCAAAGTCTTCTCCATCATATTCATAATAAGCAAATAAATACTCACCTCTGCTATAAATGGAATAGTTCTTTAAATGACACTGCTGTATCATCTCATTTACTCCTGGCATTGGAGCTGCATGCCATTTTTTATATGCATCTAAATCCTTTACTTTAATCATTTCCCCAAATCTTCGAACTGCCATCTTCTTCTCTTCTCCTATAATAGTCATTTTTAGAAGGCGTTTGCGAAACGTCATAACCATAGATATTACCGGGTTCTAATATATTTTCTGCGCCTCTTCGAATAATGCATGAATATTAGCAGGAGGAATATCTTTCATAACAGCTTCATGGCTTGGAGATACGATTAATCCGGTAGGGAAAATGGTTCGTAATTCCTGAACTTTGTCACGTACCATATCAGGTGTTCCATGTACTAACAAATCCTGGGTATCTACCCCACCACAGAAGGAAACCTTACCATCAAATTTCTCTTTCAAATTCTGCGGCTCCATACCTGCTGCCAATGCCTGAATCGGGTGAATCACATCTACTCCTGCTTCAATCAGATCCGGGATTATATCTACAATCGAACCGCAAGAATGGAAAATCACCTTTAACCCATAGGAATGAGCCTGCTCAACCAGCTTCTTGCATCCGGGAATAACAAAATCACGTACGCACTGAGGAGAAAGGATAAGACCTCTCTGACTTCCCACATCATCGCCGATCAATACTGCATCCAATTTCCCCTTTGTTGCCTCGAAGAAAATTTCATTTGCCTTTAGGTAAAAGTCTACGATTTTCTCATCTACTGCTGCATAAACTTCAGGATTTGCCAGCATATTCATAAGGGCAGTTTCCATACCAAAGGACGCGCAGGTATCCTGGAAGTGAGCTGACCAACACATAGCCAAACGCACCTTATCCTCCGGCGCTTGATCAATTCTTCTCTTGCATTCCTCTACATCAATATATTTAGCAGGATCGGGCCATTCGAAAAACTCCAAATCTTCTAATTCTTCCGCATCTTTAAAGCATCCATCTGCTGTAAGAGTGCGATCCTCGCTATTTACATTGCCATCCATATACCAATCAAATGCAGCAAATATAGCGTTCGCAGTTGGTGATTGATAAGGAATTTCAATTGCATAAAAATCGTCGCCAACCGCAAGCTTTAATTCATGAATATCCTTTACCCCATAATAATCAAACAAAGCCGGCTGTGCCTTAATGTCCGGCATTCCTATCCAAGCGGCCGGACGATCCACTGGTTCACGATTAACTGTTGCAAAAAAACGTTCTCTACTATTCATAATCCCTCTCCTTTTCACTTATGACAATTGAATAAATAAGCTCAATCGTCATTGCTTTAAAATTTTCATTAATATATCAATAATTATAAGAAAGTATTTGGTACATTTCAACAAATGTTTATCACTAAATTTAAACGATTAACCAAATAGTCTTGACTTTTCCCTGTCTCTATGACACACTATTAAGGAGTGGAAAGGAGTTAACAAATGGTTACTTTAAAAGAGGTCGCAGATAAGGCAGGGGTATCCATCGCCACTGTATCTTACTGTATTAATGGAAAAAAAAATATCAAACCTGAAACACAGCTGAAGGTAAAAGAGGCAATTGCTGAGTTGAACTATATCCCAAACTTCTCTGCCCGCAGCCTGAAGAATAAAACATCCGACGAGATCGGCGTAGTATTGCCAAATTTGGATGATTCCACAAATTCAGAAATACTAAAAGGAATCATTGCACAGGCCGGTAAAGAGAATTATTCCGTAAACATCGCCTGCAGCTATAACAATCCCCGCAACGAGAAGGATATCATTTATAAATTTATCAGTAAAAACTATGCCGGTATCATATTAATGACCTGTCAGGCGCACAATTCAACTTTTTTCAAAAACACATTATTTAAAAATGATATTAGTAATGTATTCATCATGCGCCTCCCTCAAAAAATATCCGCTAACTTTTTAGGCTTTGATAATTACAATACCATTTACTACATAACCGAAAATCTGCTTCAAAGAGGCTATGAAGATATTGCGATCGTTACGGGACCCGAGGATTTCTTCTCTGAAAGCGAGTGTGTAAACGGCTTTATCGAAGCCCATGATAAGTACGGTAAAATGCATCGCAGTGATAATATTCTCTATACGGATATGTCCAAGGAGGGGGCATTTAAAGTTACCATGCTCTATTTATCCTCTTCTCTTCCCCAGGCAATTATTGCTTCCTCTCAAACAATTATGGATGGAGTACTTGAGGCCTGTGATGTTCACAGTATAAAACCCGATGATAATATTTGCTTAATTACTCTTTCAGAAGAGCGCTGGAACGAATCCTGCTATCATCAAAATGTGCTTCACACTGCTGCAACTGCCTATACACTGGGGGAAGACAGCTTTCGAATCCTTATGGAGGAAAATACCTCTCCCCAGCTCTACGACAGAAAGTTTAAGCTATATAAGGATAATGTATTAGATGCTCCTCTTTCTATTCCAAAACCCGAATTCAAGCCGGTAGCAAATGCTAAGAATCCTATGACAATCAATATTGCCAGTACGGATTTACCGACCATTCGCGCCATTCAGGCTGTAAGTTATAAATTTCTTACCAGCTATAATATCAAGATTCAGATTGACTTTTACCCTCTTCGAGAACTCTTTTTATTAATTGAAGAAGACACTAAACAGGATACACCGAAATACGATATCTATTTGTCGGACGTTTCCTGGATGTCTTATTTTGCACATAAGGATGTGTTCATGGATATTACGAATGTTTTGAATAATATCCCTGAAGTTGCAACCTCCGTATTTCCCAAAAATTTAAATAATGCAAAAATTAAGGATCGCTGCTACGGGTTTCCTGTCATCGGCGGAACACAATTTCTCTTCTATCGCAAGGATTTATTTGAAGATCCCGGGTTACAGCGACAATACAAAGCGGAACACAGCATTTCCCTTCGCCCCCCTAAGACCTGGACGGAATTCAACCGCATTGCACGCTTTTTTACGCAGGAATATAATCCAAGCTCACCGACTAAATATGGCACCTCCATTTCTTCCAGTTTGCCGGAGGACTTTATGCTGGAGCTGCTGATTCGATTATGGAGCTATGATGGCGGTCTGTTTAATAATAGAAATCAAATGGAGCTGAACACACCTCAAAATGTTAATGCTTTTAAAAATATGTTGGAGACGGTAAACTATACGCCGCCTATGATTAATTCCAGTGAAACCACCTTTGAACAGATTGGCAGCGGAGAAATCGCTATGGCAATTTCCTTTACGGAATATGCCTCTAAAATCCAAAACAGTCTGCATCCGGAATTCTTGTCGAAAATCGGATACAGTATGTTACCGGGAAATACACCGGCTAATGTTGGCTGGCATTTTTGTGTTTCTAAAAAAACGAAGAATCTCCCCGGGCTAAGTCAATTATTTCAGTGGCTGTGTCAACGGCAAAACAGTTATTATCAAACAATCCTATGCGGACAGTCCACACTGATTTACCCGCATTCACATCATGAGCTGCTGCTTTTATACCCCTGGCTGGAGCTGACAGCTGACGGATTATCCCACTGATCTGAGGATGGCATTTCATCAAATGCGCAGCGGGGAATTGACGATTCCTAAGGCGTTGGAGAGATGTCAGATGAATATTATTAATCAGTTTTTTTAGAAAGGATGACATAGCTTTAGGTAGTGAGAGGAAAATGTGTGTATAGGTATTCATCTGGACTTGCCTTTCCATCCTGTGCTTGCCAAGTGCAGGCAATCACAAGATGCCGGTCTGCGCCATCTGAACACCTATACACACATTTTCCTCGCTTTAGTCTTAGGATGGCTTTTGATTCCCCTGTCTAAAGCCTTAGGATAAGGGTCTGCTGATGTTTGCAGACCCTTTTTATATCTGTCACATTTTTTGTTTTTTTAGTTTGAAGAGCTTTATTCCGGTTCCGTTCATTTTTGTACTTAAGATTAATACGATGATTAGTAATCCGCCCCAGATTAAGCTTGCGTAGTAGGAGTTTAATTGAGAGAACATGTTTACACCGGAGGCTATTATTTGTATTGCTACGATGGAGAGTAGTACGTTAAAGATCTTTCCCATTCCTCCATCGGGTAGGACGCCGGCTAATACCAGGATTAAGATGACACGCATTACGTAGGAAGTACCATAGTCTGCCTTTGCAGAATTCATGGTGGATACCATGATCATACATCCGATACAAGCGATAACGTCACAGAGGATAAAGGTACTGATAATCATGGCTTTTGTATTGATTGCGGAAAACTTTGCTGCTTTTAAGTTGGTTCCTGTCATATATAATCTTTTTCCGTAGGTGGTGAATTTTAATAAAAATAATGAGAACAGGAATATGATAAGGAAAATTAATAGCGGAACCGGTAAAAATCCGAAGAGCATGGTGTGTCCGATTTCTGTGTATAAAGCGGGTACACCTGTTACCGCATACCCCTTGGTTAATGCTGTGGATAAGCCCAGCCAAACCAGCTGCATTGCGATGGTTGCCATAACCGGAGGGATGTTTAGATATGCTACCAGGACACCATTGATAATACCGCCGATTACACCGATTGCTATGGCAATCAACAGTGCTATTAATATTACACCAACAACCTGCCCCGTTGCCATATCTTCTGTTACATGCCCTGCCATGTACCGTACTGCCATGATACAAGCAAAGTCGCCAAGGGCAACAAAGGACATGTCGATGTTACCGATAATGAAGCAGAACATAACACCAAGTGTCATAATACCGTATTCCGGGAACTGAATGAAGATTCCGTTCCAGGTTCCTAGGGACCAGAGAGTTTCACCCTTTGTTACTGAAAAAAACATCAGCAATAATATCATCAGTCCAAAAAGCATGACTGAATATCGATTTTTATTTGAATATTCTTTAAATTTTGCCTGCATGGTATCCCCCCTTATTTGTTGCGACGCTTCGCCTGAATTGCAGAAACAGTGACACCAACCAAAATTACGATTCCATTGAAGAAGTCTTGCCAGTAAGAGTCAATTCCGATTAAAAGCATACTGTTTGAAACGACTGTGATAATTCCAACCGCACATATTGTTCCGAATACAGTACCCTCACCGCCGAAGATGCTGGCACCGCCCAGGATAACCGCAGGTATAATTGTCATTTCCTGTCCAACCAGTGCCTTTGGTATCGACTGACGAGCCATACATACACGAACCATTCCAATGAAGCCGCAGGTAGCTCCAACTGCTACATAGAGCCAGAATTTCACGCGCTTTACATTGTATCCAGCTCTTTCGGCAGAGGTTTCATTTCCGCCAATTGCATATAATGCACGTCCAAACATAGTCCTATTTAATACCAGGGACGTAATGATGCATATAATTACAAATGGAATAAACATAGTAGTCATCGTAGAACGAAGTCCTGCTGAACTTTTAACTTCAAATAAATAGGATTCTCCGAATGTACGAAAGCCTAACGGTAATTTTGAGGTGATTTCCTTTAATTCCAGGAGTCCCATGGATATTCCAATAAATAAGGTTTGTGTTGCTAATGTAACAATCATGGTATTCAGCTTAAAATTAGATATGATCCAACCGTTTAGCATACCAAGAACGGCTCCAATTACAATTGCCATTATAAAGCCTGCCCAGGCGTTAGTTTCGCTCCAGCCCATATTTACACAGATCGTTGTGGAAAGGGAGTAGGCTAATGCAGCAACTGCCGGGAAAGAAAGATCAAAGCCTCCCGATACCATAACAATCAGGCATACCATAGCAAACATGCCATCCACAACCATGGAACGGAGAATTGTAACCACTGTACTGGATTCCAGCAGCTGGCCTCCGGAAGCAATTTGTATTGCGACACACATAATAATCAAAACCAGAAAAATCCAGTACTCTGTACGTTTTGTTGTTCGTTTTATCATAGCGTTATTCATATGTAGTCCCCCCTTTAGCGAATAATCTCAAGAATGTTATCTTCGGAAATTTTATCGCCAGTCATTTCACCAACGATTTTACCTTCCTTCATAACAACAACACGACTACAGTTGATAACCACCTCTGACAAGTCATCTGAAATGATGATAACTGCCAGACCATCATTCGCAAGCTGATGAACCAGTGCATGTATATCCTGCTTTGCTCCGACATCCACACCAACAGTCGGCCCATTCAAAATCAAAACATCCAGATCGTTGCTTAACCATTTGGATAAAACAATTTTCTGCTGATTTCCTCCTGATAAGGTAGAAGCAAACTTATTAACGTCATTTGTTGCAATAGAAAACTTTTCTTTCCAAATACTTGCATCATCAATGATATCCTGATGCTTTAATAATCCAAAGGAATTGGATAAACGTTTCAGAGACGATAAAGTTATATTGTCGGCAATCGACTGCTGCAAACAAAGACCTTCTGTTAAGCGATCTTCCGGTACATAGCCTATTTTTAATTTCTGCGCCATGATAGGAGAAGTAATCTTTACCTGCTTTCCATTCAGTGTAATTGTACCTTTCTTCGGACGCTCCAGACCAAAAAGACTTAAAGCAAGCTCTGTTCTACCTGAACCAAGAAGTCCGGTGATACCAAGGATTTCTCCTTTTCGCAGTTCAAAGGATACATCTTCAAATTTATTTTTTAATGAAAGATGTTCAACCTTAAGAACCGGTTCTTTGCTAATATTCTTAGCTACAAAATGATCGTCTGTCAATTCACGGCCTGTCATATAATAGGTAAAATCTTTCGGTGTAAGTTCCGAAGTCGGACCGGCATATACATTCTTTCCGTTTCTCATAATACATACATCATCAGAAATCTCGAATATCTCTTCTGTTTTATGACTGATAAACATAATGGCAATACCACTGTCTCTAAGCTGACAAACTGTCTTAAACAGTGCATCTACTTCCTTTTTGGTAAGTGCAGTAGTGGGCTCATCCATAATAATTAATTTCGCATCGAAAAGCAGTGCTCGGCATATTGCAACCAGCTGCTTATCCGCAACGCTGAGTTCACCCATCTTTGCATGCAAGTCTATATGATAGCCGATTTTAGATAAAGCTTCTTTTGCAGTAGCTTCCCATTGCCTTCTGTTAACAAGCTTCTTTCCGGCAGTAATTTCAGAGTTAATAGCCAAATTCTCCATAACTGTAAGATTCGGAAAAATTGACAGGTCTTGATAAATTACCTGTATGCCCAGTTTTGTAGCTTCCGCAGGGGTGATTTTTGCAATTGGCTTTCCTTCAAAGACCACTTCTCCTTCATCTTTGGAATATACACCTGAGATAATTTTTACAAGCGTGGACTTCCCACATCCATTCTCGCCTGCCAAACACATAACCTTTCCGGATCTGACTTTAAAGTTTACATGCTCCAAAGCAGGAACACCAGCAAATGATTTACATATCTCTGTCATTTCAAGTAAGTATTCTGACATAGAGGGGTAACCTCCTTCTTTTTTCAATTTGCGAGGCAGAGAAACCAAGCTCCTCTGCCTCGTATTTTCATTCATGACAAGTGAATCAGCGTTTCGATTCCTCTTGCAGTAACCTTATATAATTGAATATGTCCCAGTTTTTGAACAAGCTTTCTACGATTAAAAAAGCTTTTCTATTTAGAATCCAAAATCATCTACATTTTCAGTAGTAATAGCGATCTGTCCCTGTCCAACAATAACCTTGCCCTGAATATCTACTTTGTCATAGCCTATTTCTCCCAGGTTTGCACCGGAAGCAATTTCTTCACCATTAAATAATTTCACACCTAAATTCAACATAACCTTTGCTGTAACACCAGCATCCCAAAGTGCTACTGAACCTAAGGTTCCATCTAATAAGTAATCCTTAACTTCAAGAGGCATTGCAACTGAAATTGCATATACTTTTCCGGTTAAACCAAGTTCTTGAATAGCACGAGCCGCACCGGGAGCATCAAAGGAACCGGTTCCTAAAATACCTTTTAAATCAGGATATTTCTGAATCAACTCTTTTGTTAACTCATAAGCCTTCTCTGCATCAGAATCATCCGCTACTCTTGCATCCGGAACAAGCTCCATCTTTGGATAAGCTGCCTTCTGACGTTCTACTGCTGCGTCTGCCCAGTTATTCTGAGATTCCATTGTCATAGAACCTACCATTGTAATATATTTTCCTTCTTCTCCCATCTGTGCAGCCAGCTGATCCATCAAGAATCCACCAAGACCTGCTTCATCGAAGGCTTCTACATCGTATGTAACATTTTCCATTCCGGAAGCTTCTGTTGATATTACAATAATACCTTTATCGATCGCTTCCTTACAAATAGCTTCACAGGCATCCGGATCGTTCGGAGAAAACAGAAGAACATCAATGCCCTGATTAACAAGATCCGTCATAATCTGTACCTGTGCTGCTGCATCAACTTCTGTTGGTCCCTTATAAATAACCTCGATACCGTTCTCTTGTCCCCATGCTTCAACATTTTCCTGAACATGATCCCACCATGCCTGTCCCATTACCTTTGGAACAAATGCAATCTTAGGTGCGTCTTTACCTGTTGATGTGTCTGAAGCGGTTGCTTCACTTGATTTTGTAGTCTCTTTTGTTGCGCTATTGCTACTTCCACATCCAGTTAGCAAAGCTGCTACCATGCTAATACTTAGCACTACTGATAATAATTTCTTTCTCATAATTTCCTCCTAATTATTTTAAAAGTTTCTTATCAAACTAAGATGCATCCAACCATATGTTGAACATTCCTAATTCATGTATTTATAATACCTTAACCAGTAAACAATTCCAACAAAATAATTAACAATATTTTAAACGTTTAAATTAAATATGTTTATATTTATTTGGTTTATTATTATTTTTTTGTAACAATTGCTCAATTTAAGAAAAGCCGATTTTGTCTGATTATCTCGATTTTTGCATTTTATTGACACAAAAAAATTCCGTAACCTAAATTACGAAATTTTCTTGGATGCTTTATATATAATCTGAATTAATATCTGTCCTATGCTCCCACTTTTTTCAAAGTATCGTCAACAAATTTCTTTGCTCTTGGAATATCCGACTCATCTAAGTGTTCGATAATAATTGGGATATTCGGATAGGATTTGCTCAATTTGGTAAGATACAATTCATAGTTTAATACCCCTAATCCAGCAGCCGGTAATTCTACCGCACCTGCTCCACGAAAGCTATTGTGCTCTGCGCTTCCCTCGCCAAATTTTTCTCCGATATTAACGGCCCGTTTACAATCCTTTGCATGAGCAACTTTGACCTTATCATTAAGTACATGGAATATCTTTTCTATGGTTGGATCCACGTTATCGATGTTGGAATCATCAAAATAATTGGTAGGATCAAGCAGTAATCCGATTCCGGGATGGTTTACTTCTTGTAGTAATCTTGCTGTTTGATCAACAGAGCCCACTATATTATTTACGTAGTTTTCAACCAAGAACACTGCATCATGATCATAGGCAAATTTAGCAATATCAAGGGCAATTGCTTTAAATTCCTGATAAGCTTCCTCTGTAGAATTCTTATCATCATATAGCCAGTCGCTTTCGAGGTTATATGTACCGGTCTCACTTACAACATAAGGACATCCAAAATCTCTGGCGTATGCTAATATCTCTTTTACATAGTTAATATTAGCTGCTCTCTGAATTGGATCCGGATGAACCAGATTCGTATACGCAGAAATCGCCACAATCGGAAGACTTGCATCTCGAAACGCGTCTCGAACCTTATTTGCCTTTTCTTTCGTGATGTTTCCTCTGCTTAAATCTATATCCTTGAATTCTAAATCCAATTGCACGCAGTTCATATTATGGCTTTTTGCTTTTTCGATT
The DNA here is from genome assembly GCA_029239235.1 of Herbinix sp. Lineage (GTDB taxonomy): Bacteria > Bacillota > Clostridia > Lachnospirales > Lachnospiraceae > Mobilitalea. The sequence goes on along the minus strand of JAQZBD010000186.1, from coordinate 1,855 downwards.
GTTTCTGCCAGTGTATATGGATAGTAACCTGTAAATATTCCTACTGAAATCATGATTTTACCCTCCTTATTCTTTCAATACCATTTTCTTTCAATAAATATTAAACTTAGAAACTACTGTTATGTTTCATATATTATAAGTTTAAAAATTTCCCAACTATAATATTTCACTTAAATAAATTGTTCTTTCCTCATGAATGGATTTGTAGCAAGCTTCTACGCAGGCTAATGTCCTAACATAATCCTCCGCACTAATTTCCGGTTCTGTATGATTTTCTATGGCAACCATTAAGTTCGCCATAGTACCAATAAAGGCATCCGGGAACCACTGTGTCTCCCACTCTGGTACGATCCACTGATCCGGATATTCTTTACAGGTTAATCGCAGAGTGCTACCGCAGAATTCCGGTGCTCTTTTGTGCCAGCCAATATCCCCTTCTGCAAATCCGTCGGTTCCTTCCACACGCCAATTGATATAATTATTCTTCTTGCAGGGTTCTTCCGGCCAAGCCCATACATCATCCAAACTGGTTGCCATCAAACCATCACTGTATTGGTAGGTATATTGAACGATACCATCGGTATGATCAAACTTTGTTCTCGGATCCGTACGACAGATTGCAGTAATTTTCTCAGGATCACCGAATAAATATCTAAAAATGTCCAGATGATGCACTGCCATGGCATAGATTTCAAGCTTTTTATAGTCTTTTAAGAAAGCTTGCCAATCGGGAATCGCTCTCATATCAATGGTTGCAATCACAGGCTTTCCAATTAAGCCTTTGTCCAGAATACGCTTTAAAGCTCTCATCGATTGGTCATATCTCATATTTGCGTTAACAGCGATTGGAATTCCTGCTTCTTTACCCAGCCTGACAATTTCCTTACTATCTTCCACTGACATAGCAATTGGTTTCTGACATAGAATGCCTTTAATATGCTTTTTCGAGCATATATATTTTACGATATCCAGTTGCACATGAGGCGGAACAGCGATATCAATAATTTCAATCTCAGGATCATCCACCAATTCGTGCCAGTCAGTATATATTTTTTCTAAATTATGTAGGGCAGCTACCTCCTTACTTTGTTCAAGATCCAATGAGGTAATCGCATATGGGTTAAAACTAGCTTTTCTATAAGCTACCAGGTGGCAGTTTCTGACGATAAACCCTGCTCCAATAATGCCTATTTTATACTCTTTCCTAATCGGTAAGATTGGAATTGTGGCCAGCTCTAATTCTTTTTTTAAATCCTCCACAGTTACACTTCCTTTCCTCAATTTTTGTTGATCGCTGTTTTCACATCTCGTGAAACGTTTCATATTTATACTAGTTAATTTTAGCACTATTGCCATTTAATGTCAATCATATTTATTGGTAGTATTTTATAATTTCATATGAATTGTTTCAGATGATTTGTGAACTTTTCTTGTACACAAACCCATTTATATATCATTATTTTACATATATCATATAAAATAATAAGATTTAGTTAGTTTTTTATCATTTTATATAACTTATATTTCCATTTTGTACTTGCGAATGGTTTCAGAGTATGATACGATAAATTTATTCATGAAACGTTTCACAATCATCACATAGACAAAAATGAATCTTAAATAAGGAGTGACTATATGACTGGTAAAGAAAAACTAAAATTAGCATTGGCTCATGAGGAAGGTCCTGTTTTACTTGATATTGGGGGCATGCCCACAACCGGCATCCACTGTACCATTGTTGAAAAAATGCGTGAATATTATGGCCTTGAAAAACGGATCATTAAAATCCAAGAGCCGGTACAGATGCTAGGATTCGTAGATGATGATTTGAAAGAGGCGATGGGTATACAGACGA
>JAQZBD010000185.1 GCA_029239235.1 Herbinix sp. | reverse complement strand
TTTGTAAGGAGTGTTTCCATGGGTATGAAAAAGGAGAAAGAAATAGATTTAGAACATATAAAACCGGAAGAGGCTGTTAAGTATGAGATAGCAGAGGAGCTTGGTTATTTGGATAAGGTTATGAAAGGTGGTTGGAAGTCCCTCACAGCGAAAGAATCCGGGAGAATTGGCGGATTGATGGCTAAGAAAAAGAGAGAAGAAAAGCAAAAGCAACATGAGAATCCGCAAATGTAAATCAGAATCAGTTGAGCTTTCAAGTGGTATGAATTTCTTAAAAGGGCAGGAAACAAGGTTGAATCGTTTGACCTAGTTTCTTGCCCTTTTAGAGGATTATATTATCTTAGCTAATTGTGAAAATCATAAAACTAAAGGTATTGTATATAAAGCCGATATCGTTCAAAGTGCCTATTGTATTATCTTCTATGGTATTATCTTAATGAAGGAGCCTACAAATTAACCTCTGAGATCAATATGGTTCAATTTTAGAACCTCAACACCTAAGAAGCCTTTGATGGCAACGCAGATACCACCAAGTAGGATGGAGGTATCCTGTAATACAGAGGGAACTATGCTGATGTAACTGTTCATCTTGCTGATTAAGGCAGCCTGAATACGATCCGTAATATGTGGAAACTGAATAGTAAAAGCACTGTTAATGATTACGATATCTGGATTGTAAGCATTTAATATATTATTGATACCAATGGACATATATTTAATAAAATCATCCATTATTTTAAGAGCGTCAGGGTCCTGAGCTTCATAGGCTCCTATAAACTGGTCAAAACTAACGTCCTCAAGATTCTTTAGGGTAGAAAATTCTCTTAACAGGGAACGCTCAGAGGCATATTGTTCAAAGCAGCCTTTGTTGCCACAGGGGCATTGTCTTCCCTCAATGTCGATAATGGTGTGTCCGAATTCACCAGCTCTGCCATTATAACCGGAATAGAGCTGATCATTAATGATAATGCCTATGCCGATACCGCTGTGAACACTGATATTAGCAATGTTGGAATAGTCATATTGAAAGGTTTTTTCTCCGATTACGGAAAGGTTAGCTTCGTTTTCCAAATATACAGGTACATTAAAATGCTGCTCCAGGCCATCTGCTAGATTAATGCCGGTTAGGTTATAGTAGGGTGCAAAAGATACCTGATTGTTCGCTATAACACCATGAATACCAAGGGATATACCAACTAACCCATAGTCGGAATTCTTGGGAAGCTTCATGGATTCTATCAGCTGGGTTAACACATGAATCATATTGGAAGTGTTTTTTGGAGTCTTAATCTGTTTTAAGCTGCAGTCCTCACCTACCAGATCGGATACCAGAGCAGATATGGTATCAACACCGATGTCAATACCAATTACATAGCCGGCTTTCTTATGAAGGCTGAGTAGAATGGGTTTTCTCCCTAAGCTGGTATCATCACTTCCAATTTCTATTACTAATTTTTTATTAATTAATTCTTGCACAATGGCAGAAATAGTTGCTTTCGTCAAGCCAAGATATTTTGCTATTGCTGCTCTTGAAATACTATTATTATTTATGATTGTTTCCAGTACCAATTTTGTATTGATATCTCTTATGAGTTCCTTACTTCCTGTTACCATTACAGTCGCCTTTCATAGGTTCGAATTATTCATGAATACACCAAATTTAAGTAAAACTTCGTTGAATTATGATTATGGTAGCATAAAAGTATTTAATTGGGAAGAGAGAATATCGTATTTGTTTTGATAATTAACAAATTATGCAGTCATTTACTTTTTATCAAACTAAGGTTATTTTGATGAAAAAGAGCATTCTCTATTGACAGAAAAGTAGCGAATTGATATAGTAATTATAATATAGTTTATTGACTATACGATATTTTGAAAATAAATATATGCGAAGAAATAGTTGCAAATTTTATAAGACAAGAAGGAAGCGAAAGCTTCTTTCGAAACATGCAAAGGGAGTAATGAAGCTCCTTTTACATATGGGAGAGGACGTGTTCCTTGCCAAAACCGAAAGGAGATCAATTCTCTCCTTTCTAAAAACCTGAAAGGAGATCAAACTCTCCTTTCTAAAAAACTGAAAGGAGACCAAACTCTCCTTTCTAAAAAACTGAAAGGAGACCAAACTCTCCTTTCTAAAAAACTGAAAGGAGAGTTACATAATATGCTTTATATTGGTGTTGATTTAGGGACTTCCTCAATAAAACTTTTATTAATGGATGAGGAGGGAGAGATTAAGAATATCGTGACAAGAGAGTATCCCTTGTATTTTCCAAAGCCAGGCTGGTCAGAGCAAAATCCGGAGGATTGGTATAGTGCATTAGTGGATGGCATTCTGGAATTAACAAGTGATTGTGATAAAGCTCAAATCGATGGTATCAGCTTTAGCGGTCAGATGCATGGTATGGTTATTCTTGATGAGAATGATAAGGTAATTCGCCCTGCGATACTCTGGAATGATGGCCGTACACAGGCAGAATGCGATTATTTAAATCTTGAGATTGGCAGGGAGAAAATCTCCAGTTATACCGCAAATATGGCATTAACCGGATTTACAGCTCCAAAGCTTTTATGGGTTAAAAATAATGAGCCGGAGAATTTCGCTAAAATTAAAAAAGTTATGCTGCCTAAGGATTATGTAGCCTATAAATTATCCGGAGTACATTGTACGGATGTATCCGATGCTTCCGGTATGCTGTTACTGGATGTTAAGAATAAGCGTTGGTCACCGGAAATGTTGGAGCTATGTGGTTTAAAGGAAGAACAGATGGCTAAAATTCATGAGTCCTACCAGGTGGTTGGTACTATGACTGAGGCAGCTGCAAGGGAGCTTGGCTTATCCACGAACATTAAGGTAATTGCAGGCGGTGGTGATCAGGCGGTTGCGGCTGTCGGAACAGGAACCGTTGGTGAGGGAAAATGTAATGTGTCCCTTGGTACCTCCGGAGTGGTATTTATCTCCTCAAAGGAATTTGCAGTGGATGAAAACAATGCACTTCATGCCTTCGCACATGCAGACGGTAAATACCATTTCATGGGAGTAATGCTTTCCGCGGCAGCTTCTAATAAATGGTGGATGGATGACATAATCGGAACTAAGGAATATGGTAAGGAACAAAAAGAGATCGGAGAGCTTGGAAAGAATCAGGTATTCTTCCTGCCTTATCTGATGGGTGAGAGAACCCCTCATAATAATCCGAATGCCAGAGGAACCTTTATCGGCATGACAATGGATACAACCCGTGCAGACATGACACAGGCAGTATTAGAAGGTGTTGCCTTCGCGCTTCGGGATTCCTTTGAGATCACAAAAGCCCTAGGTGTTGAAGTAGAACGTATTCGCATCAATGGCGGTGGTTCCAAGAGTCCTTTATGGTGTAAGATAATAGCAGACGTCTTAAATGTTAAGGTGGATAAGATTAATACCGAAGAAGGTCCTGCTTTCGGAGCTGCAATTTTAGCCGCTGTTGGTTGCGGTAAATATGCGACTGTCGAGGAAGCAACAGAGAAGTTAATCAAGGTAATTGAGACAACAGATCAAGATGAGGCTGCGGTAGAACGTTATAATAAGAAATATGAACTATTTAAAGAGTTATATCCTACCTTAAAAGAAATGTATAATAAACTAGTATAGATAAGAAAAATGAGTATGCTGCAACCCTCATGAAAAAAAGGCATGTACAATGAATTTAATTTCTAAATTAGATTAAATGAAACGCTATTGTAAAAATGAAACGCTATTACAAAAATAAAACGTGGCTGTTATGATATCCAACAGCCACGTTTTATTATACTCATTAAATGAAAGTGTGTTAAGCAATTTTAAGTTTTTAACTATGCGAGAAAAAGAATCACAAATGAAATCAATAATATCGCAAAGTTTCTATCTATAGTCGTACTATAATGGTAATAAGTCCATAGTCGTAAGTGCTAATCGTAATTAGTGTTTTTTAAAGATGCCCCTCATCATGTGTTTTTCTTTCTTCGAGGATGCATTCATTTGATTGAAAAAGTATTCACAATAAGCATACCTCTCGGAGGTAATCCAATTAGGCGATACATTAGTATAATATTCAGGGGTATAAATAGATGAATTTGTGCTGTTGATATACATATGGTTTCCTCCTCTATTATATTGCAGAAGCAATTGGTTTCGAATTATTTCCTTGCTATGAGTATATTATATTATGAAATTGACTTTCTGTATATAATCTGATAATCTAAAAATAATTGGAAATATTGTATTGACAGCACGAAACAAATGTTTGGTATTTTGTGGAAGATATCTGGGAAGGTGATATTGTGGCTATTCGTTTTTGGGAGATTTATGAAGAGACAAAGGATACCTTTCTTCTGCGTATTATTGCAGGGAAAGCAGGGATGGATACGGTTGTTAGCTGGGTGCACATGCTGGAAGATGAAACGATTGTATCAAGATTTCACGGCGAAGAACTGGCGATTACCACCGGAATGAAAGCCGATCAGCCGGATTGGCTATTGAATCTGGTAAAAGAAATGCATCGGGATGAATGTGCCGGAATTATCATTAATACCGGAATGTATTTGAATGAAATTCCTGCGGAGGTAATCGAATGGTGTGAGGAGCATAGATTCCCCCTGCTTGAAATGCCTTGGGAAATCTCCATCACCGGTCTCATTCAGGACTATTGTATGAGGATTATTGACCAGATGCAGTCAGAAAAAAAGGTGAGTAATGCATTTCGTGAGGTTTTCCAAGGACGAGGCAATGTAACTGAGGTGAAACAAATTCTGGAGCAGCGATTTGATATGGAAGGAGTCTTTCAGATATTCTGTATTCATGTGAAGAAATCAGCGGTAGAAGAAGTGGATTTTAACCATGCAGCCTTTAAGCTGGAGAATTTGTTCGGTCTTTGGAAAGGAAAAATTGCTTACACAAGTAATAAAAAAATTAATATTTCCTATGGATTAATCCGTATGGAGGATTCTTTGGTATTGGTACTAAATAATTTAGAGGATCGGTATGATAAGGATTTGCCGGAATTAATTTTGCAGAGCTTTGCTTATTTTAAAGAAAAGCGCCAGTTCTTCTTGGGGATTGGACCTAGATTGATGAATGCAGGCAGCCTTCCTCTCTGTTATAAAAGAGCCCGTACAGCTATGAAGATGGCAATAGGAACGGGAAGAGATGTGGTATATTTTAAGGAAATGGGTTTCTATCAGCTGTTATTTTCCATAGATGATACGGAGATACTTACGAACTATGCGAATGAAATATTAGGTAAGCTGGAGAAGTATGATAGAGAACATAACGCAACCTACATCGAAACTTTGAGGAGCTATATTAAAAACGACCGAAGCCTGCTTCGTGTAGCCGAAGATACCTTTACACATAGAAATACAGTAAATTACCGCATGCAAAATATAAAGAAAATTCTAGGCAGTGAGCTAAACGATTCCAAAGAAATGTTTCCTTATCAAGTGGCTTTTTACATTAGAGACATTGAAAGAAAGGCACAGATGGGGGATTATATTTCTGAATCTAACTGGTACATGGGCTAGTTTATGACTTGGAACCTTGGCTGGAAGAAGGTATCCTTCGATTTAGAATTGATTGCCGGAACTATGTGTGCTACAATAGTTGGGCTATGAGACGTGGATATTAAAGAGAAAGGAGCTGCGGCATATGCAGCCTTATACTGGATTTGCAGCTGTCTATGATATGTTTATGGATAATGTTCCATACGAAGAATGGGCAGTTTATGTTAAAAAAATATTAACAAAATATGGGATAGAGCAAGGATTGGTGTTGGAGCTTGGATGTGGAACCGGAAGCATGGCCAGGCAGCTGGCGGCAGGTGGTTACGATATGATCGGAATTGATAATTCGGAGGAAATGCTTCAAATCGCCAGAGATAAAAGTGGTAAGGGAAATGAAAAAATCCTTTATCTTTGTCAAGATATGAGAGAGTTCGAACTGTTCGGCACAGTGGCAGCGGTTGTCAGTGTCTGTGACAGTATGAATTATATTTTATCCGAAGAAGATTTGCTGCAGGTGTTTAAGCTGGTAAACAACTATCTGGATCCAAACGGTTTATTTATCTTTGATCTGGATACTCAATATGCTTATGAAGAGGTTCTTGGGGACACAACGATTGCGGAAAATCGCTCAGAGGGCAGTTTTATCTGGGAAAACACTTATTATGAGGATGAGCAAATGAACGAAATTAATCTTTCGCTATTTATCCCTGAGCAGGCAGAAGCGGAGGGAGACAGTGAGAGAGCAAGTCGGGCTAAGCTTTTTAGAAGGTATGAGGAAACTCATTATCGTAGAGCATATTCTCTAAAGACAGTAAAACAATTGATTGAAGAAGCCGGTATGGAATGGATTGCCGTCTACGAGGCGCTGACAGAGAAAAAGCCGAAAAAGGATTCGGAGCGCGTTTATATTATTGCGAGAGAAAAAAGACAAAAGAATAAATTATATATCGAGGCGTAATGTTTCCTTGTTATGGGAAATATAGAAATAGGAAGTTGAGTTCTATTCGATATCGATAGTTAGGTGGAGGTTTATATGACTGATTACATTATTCGTGCAAATGCAGCAGATAACCAAATTCGTGCATTTGCAGCAACAACCAGAGATTTAGTGGAGTATGCAAGAAGCATTCATGAAACAAGCCCTGTTGCGACAGCAGCTTTGGGAAGACTATTAACAGCAGGTACTATGATGGGTAGTATGATGAAGGGAGAAAATGATTTACTTACCCTTCAAATAAAAGGCAATGGTCCAATCGGCGGTATCACAGTAACAGCGGACACAAAAGGTACGGTTAAGGGTTATGCTTACAACCCGGAAGTACTTCTACCTGCGAATGAAAAAGGGAAGCTGGATGTGGGCGGAGCTGTTGGTGAGGGAATCCTTAGTGTGATCAAGGATATGGGCTTAAAGGAGCCATATATTGGACAAACTCATTTGGTATCTGGTGAGATAGCAGAAGACTTAACCTACTATTTTGCAACCAGTGATCAGGTGCCTTCCGTAGTAGCCTTGGGTGTGTTAATGAATAAGGATAACACGGTAAGAAGAGCTGGAGGCTTTATTATTCAGTTAATGCCCTTTGCTGAGGACTGGGTCATTGATATGCTGGAAAAGAAGGTGAACGAAATCTCCAGCATTACCACACTGCTTGATCAGGAGATGTCTCCGGAAGCTATTTTGGAATATATCCTTAGTGACGTGGGATTAGAGATAACAGATAAGCTCCCTACATCTTTTGAGTGTAACTGCACAAAAGAAAGAGTGGAGAAGGCAATTATTTCAATTGGACAAAAGGATATTCAGGAAATGATCGATGATAATGAGCCGATTGAAGTAAACTGTCATTTTTGCAGTAAGCATTATCATTTTACAGTGGATGAATTAAAAGAGATGATTATTAGGAGTAGATAACGGCCACTACAGTTCAGTTGTTTGTTCTGTCTAGATATTTAAATAAGCATAGGAAAGCCTCCTTCGTTTCGTGTTCTCAAAACGAAGGGGGCTTTCAATTGAATTTCTATCATTTCATTGAATTTTTTTTCAAAAAAGAAACAGACAAAAATTCCTAAATATGAATATTTTTCCGCTTAAAAAGCTGAGAAAAATCATTTATAATTATAATTAATAAGTAGCATAAACCCCAGTAATATATGGGGTTGCAGCGATTTTTTGCGGCCATAAAATATGTCGGAAAAGGCCTTTCAAACTTTGCTTAAATTTGTAAGTTCAACTTCTGATAACTTATATTAACGAAAGCGAAGTAGCAGGCTTTCCTTAATCATATATTGAAAATATAGAAAAGGATAGGTGGCGGTTGCAATGAATAAATTAGACATGCTCTATGAAGGAAAAGCGAAACGAGTTTATAAGACAGACGTGGAAGACGTATATATTGTAGACTATAAGGATGATGCGACAGCATTTAACGGATTAAAGAAGGGAACCATATTAGGCAAGGGCGTTGTTAATAACAGAATGTCTAACCATATGATGAGCCTCCTGGAGAAGGAAGGCGTACCTACTCACTTAGTGGAAGAATTAAGCGACCGTGAGACAGCAGTGAAAAAGGTAGAAATTGTTCCGTTAGAAGTAATCGTTAGAAATGTATCCGCAGGCAGCTTTGCAAAGAAACTGGGCATGGAAGAGGGAATCCGTCTAAAGGCTCCTACCTTGGAGTTCTCTTATAAAGATGATGCACTAGGCGATCCTTTTATTAATGATTATTACGCAATTGCTTTAGACTTGGCAACTCAGGAAGAAATTGATCGTATTACTGAGCTGGCATTTAAGGTAAATGAAGTTCTATGCAAATATTTTGCATCCGTAGGAATTGATTTAATTGATTTTAAAATAGAGTTTGGCAGAAGTAAGGGTGGAATTATTCTTGCAGATGAGATTTCTCCGGACACTTGCAGACTTTGGGATATTACAACCCATGACAAGTTGGATAAGGATCGTTTCCGCAGAGATTTAGGTAAAGTGGAAGATGCATATCAAGAAGTGTTTAAACGTTTGGGCATACAATAAGAAAAAACGAGGCTGTTCCGAGGTCGGACAGCCTCTTGCTGTTGGATAATATGATCTGCCGGCAAAAGCCAGCGTGCAATAGTTTGGATTGAATGAGAGGATGTGAAACCCATGTTTATGGAAAATGACAGTTATGATCCGGATGAATTACATGAAGAGTGTGGTGTATTTGGAGTTTACGATCTGGATGGAAATGATGTCGTATCAACAATATACTACGGATTATTTGCACTACAGCACAGAGGACAGGAGAGCTGCGGTATAGCGGTAAGCGATACGAAAGGACCCAAAGGTAAGGTAAAAGCCTGTAAAGGTATGGGGTTGGTGAGTGAAGTATTTGCTCCGGAGCAGTTGGAAAACTTGAGTGGAAATATAGGTGTTGGACATGTTCGTTATTCTACAGCAGGTGGCAGCAATATCAATAACACACAGCCCTTGGTATTAAATTATGTAAAGGGTACTCTTGCCCTTGCACATAACGGAAATCTGGTCAACACACCGGTGCTTCGCCGTGAGTTAGAGTATACCGGAGCTATCTTTCAAACTACCATTGATTCCGAGGTAATTGCATATCATATTGCAAGAGAACGATTGAACACCGGTTCGGTGGAAGAGGCTGTGGCGAGAGCAATGAAAAAAATTAGCGGTGCCTACTCCCTGGTAATCATGAGTCCCAGAAAGTTAATTGGAGCCAGAGATCCCTTTGGTTTTCATCCCTTGGTCATTGGTAAAAGAGGCAATGCTTATATCCTGGCCTCTGAAACAGCAGCACTGAATGCAGCTGATGCAGAATTTGTCCGCGATGTATTGCCGGGAGAGGTTGTAATGATCAATCAGGACGGCATTCATTCCGATACCTCTCTTTGTGGACAACAGACAGCGAAATGCATCTTTGAATATATTTACTTTGCAAGACCGGATACCCGTTTTGATGGTGTCAGTGTATATAATTCCAGAATTATGGCAGGCAGAATTCTTGCACAGAGTCATCCCATTGATGCAGATGTTGTAGTGGGTGTACCGGATTCCGGTAACGCAGCAGCTATGGGCTACTCTTTGGAGTCGAAAATCCCTTTTGGAATGGCCTTTGTAAAAAACAGCTATGTTGGCAGAACCTTCATTAAGCCAAAGCAGTCGATGCGTGCCTCCAGTGTGCGTATTAAATTAAACGTTCTTCCAGAAGTGGTTGCAGGAAAACGAGTGGTAATGATTGATGATTCTATCGTACGAGGAACAACAAGTGCAAAGATTGTTAAGATGCTAAAGAAGGCAGGAGCTACCGAAGTACATGTAAGAATTAGTTCCCCTCCATTTTTACACCCCTGCTATTTCGGAACCGATGTTCCCACCGGTGATCAATTAATCGCCCATAATCATACGATCGAAGAAATTAGAGAAATGCTGGATGCTGATTCCCTGGGATATTTAGAGGTTGATCGATTAAGTGACATGATCGGCGGTGACAAGGGATACTGTGATGCCTGCTTCACAGGTAAATATCCGATTGAGCCACCCCAGGAGGATATCCGAGGAGACTATGAACTGTAAGTAGGGGCTGTTCTTACAGATTGGTATTATATCTTGGTATTATGTCAAAATAATAGGTTGATAAATGTATCGGTTGATTATAGAATAAGTTGGTAGAAGAAAAACTGATATTATAAAGCTGTTATAAGAAAGAGGTATTCAGTATGAGTTACGATAAATATATGAGCCCATTATCTGAGCGTTATGCAAGCAAAGAAATGCAATACATTTTTTCACCGGATATGAAATTCAGAACCTGGAGAAAGCTATGGGTTGCACTGGCAGAGACAGAGCGAGAGCTTGGGTTAAATATTACAGAGGAACAGGTAGAGGAATTAAAAGCATTTCAAGATGACATTAACTATGAGGTGGCGAAGGAGCGAGAAGCCTTGGTTCGCCATGATGTTATGTCCCATGTTTATGCTTATGGTGAGCAGTGTCCAAAGGCTAAGGGGATTATTCATCTTGGAGCAACCTCCTGCTATGTTGGTGATAATACAGATCTGATTGTCATGACCGAAGCGCTGAAGCTTGTGAGAAAGAAACTAATTAATGTAATGGCAGAGCTCTCTAAGTTTGCTACGGAATACTGTGAGCTTCCCACATTAGCATTTACCCACTTTCAACCGGCGCAGCCGACCACTGTTGGTAAGAGGGCATCATTATGGTTAATGGAATTAAAACTAGATTATGATGATTTAAATTATTTAATCGATAGCATGCAATTACTTGGCTCCAAGGGAACCACGGGCACACAGGCCAGCTTCCTGGAACTATTTGACGGTGATCATGATAAGATTAAAAAGCTTGACCAGAGAATCGCTGAAAAAATGGGCTTTCCGGGATGCTACCCTGTATCCGGACAAACCTATTCCAGAAAAATCGATTTAAGAGTACTCAATACACTTTCCGGTATTGCAGCAAGTGCGCATAAATTCTCCAACGATATTCGTCTCCTGCAGCACTTAAAAGAAATTGAAGAGCCCTTTGAGAAAAACCAAATAGGTTCCTCTGCAATGGCATATAAGAGAAATCCCATGAGAACAGAGAGAATTGCTTCCTTAGCCAACTATGTAATGATAGATGCGCTAAATCCAGCCATTACAACCTCAACACAGTGGTTTGAGAGAACCTTGGATGACTCAGCAAATAAGCGAATCAGTGTCCCAGAGGCTTTTCTTGCAATCGACGGTATCTTAGATCTATATCTCAATGTGGTTGACGGCCTTGTAGTCTATCCTAAGGTTATCGAAAGACGCCTGATGCAGGAGCTTCCGTTCATGGCGACAGAAAATATCATGATGGATGCAGTAAAAGCAGGTGGTGATCGTCAGGAATTGCATGAAAAGATTCGAACTCTTTCCATGGAGGCAGGTAAGAATGTAAAGGAAAGAGGTCTGGAAAATAATCTGCTGGAATTAATCGCAGCAGATACGTCCTTTAACATGACCCTGGAAGAACTGAAGAAATCCATGGAACCTTCCAGATATACCGGACGCGCCAAAGAGCAGACCATAGACTTTGTTAACGAGGTTATTCAGCCCATATTAGAGGAGAATAAAGACTTATTAGGTCTAAAAGCAGATATTAAAGTATGATATGATTGACGTGACAAATGGGTGGGATTTAGACAGTGAGGTGAGCATGAGTGCGTATAAAGCCACCCGGGCTTGCCTTTAACATCCCATGATTGCCAAGTTCAGGCAATCACAGGAGGCCCGGTCTGCGCCCAGATGGCTTTATACGCACTCATACTCACCGCTCTAGTTTATAGAAGGACTTTTGTCGGGCGAATCATGATATAAAATCGCAATAAATTATTGCTATTGTTATTGTAAATATTACTATGCTATTGTTAATAGAAAGGCTGCGATAGGAATCGTAAACAAGTGACGATCCCCATAGCAGCCTTTTCTTTACCAGCAAATTAATGGTTAATTCAACTAACGTTAATCATTACAAACAAATCAAATTGCTAATTCCTATTCATTAACGCATGGTTCCGGTTACCTTACATCCGGTTTGTTCAATACACTGTATAATTTCCTCAGAATTAGCAGGAGGGTTGAAGTCGACTTCTACAGTACTTCTAACCAAGTCAATATTAACCTTACCAATACCATCAAGATCCTCCAATTCATTTTTAATCTGTGTCTTCAAAACATTATTAATCATCCCGCTCACATTATAGTGCACTTTATCCATGATAACGACTTCCTTTCTTACTATAGTATAGCTTTACTTCATATAGATCAGTCTTTCCCAAAAGTTGAAATATGATAATTAAATATAGCAGATAACCTTAGTTTTAAACCATTCACACTTATTTATCACAAAATTAAAAAAATTTATTACTATAAATCTCTCAAAAATCTTTCAACAGTTATTAACCACTTAAATCCCAGTCAACCACTAAAGTTTTTCTAGCGGAACTAGCAAATCACTTGAACAGTGCGTTTGCCAAAGTAAAAAATGAACTAAATTTACTTTGACAAACTAGATCTCAACTTGGGCAATTACCAAAATCAAAATTATAGCAATGAATAAGGGTGTAGATGTGTTCAGATGGCGCAGACCGGCATCTAGTGGTCGCCTGCATTTGGCGAACGCTGGATGGTAAGGCAAGTCCAGATGAATACATCTACACCCTTATTCATTTCACAACCTTTAATCCGAAGCAATTGCATTTCACAACCTAAATTCCGAAGCAATCCATTGCTATTCCCCCAAGTATAAGCTATAATAAAAATGTTGCAAAAAAGCCCGTTCCATAAGAGGAAGTTATATGAATATCGATTTAGAATATTACAAAATATTTTATTATGTCGCGAAAGCCGGAAGCTTTACCCAGGCAGGAGAAGAACTCTGCATCTCCCAACCGGCAGTGAGTCAAGCCATCAAGCTATTGGAGACCAATCTGGGCAGTAAATTATTTGTACGTATTCCAAAAGGAGTGAGATTAACCCCTGAGGGAGAGGTGCTTTACAGCTATGTAAAACGAGGCTATGAGTATCTCATGATGGGTGAAGAGAAGTTTCAAAAGATGCTGGATCTGGAAAATGGTGAGATCCGAATAGGAGCCAGTGATATGACCCTTCAATTTTATCTGCTGCCCTATCTGGAGCGTTTTCACGAGAAATTTCCCAAAATCAAAGTCATTGTAACCAATGCTCCGACACCGGAAACCCTGGACTATCTTTACAGTGGAAAGATAGATTTTGGTATTGTCAGTGAACCCTTCGATGCAAAGGCTGATATCACCAGTACACCAGTTAAGGAGATTCAGGATATCTTTGTGGCAGGAAGTCGGTTTCATTCTCTAAAAGGAAAGGTATTAAAATATAAGGAGTTGGAAGAGCTTCCAATTGTTTGTCTTGAGAAAAATACCAGCACGCGAAGATATATTGATACTTTTTTGAAGGAGAATGAGGTCGTTCTCAGCCCTGAATTTGAGCTTGCTATGAGTGATATTATCGTTCAATTCGTAGGACGAAATCTGGGAATCGGTTGTGTGGTAGGTGACTTTGCCCAAGGAGCAATCGCCGATGGCACTCTGTTTCAATTAGAATTTGAAGAGAAAATACCAAAAAGGAATTTTTGTATCATTATAGGAAATAATAATCCGATTTCAAAAGCAGCAAAAGAA
>JAQZBD010000184.1 GCA_029239235.1 Herbinix sp. | reverse complement strand
TTAATTCGGTATATTAGAGTATTTTCCGATTTATCGAATCAGCTTCGGTATGCTTCTAGAAAGAGAGTTCTGATCGAGGTGGCATTAATCAAGCTATGCAAGCCGGAGATGGAACAAAGCTTTGATTCCGTTCTGGATCGTATTAAGCTGCTGGAAGAGAAGCTGGAAAAGGGAGTGGTAGTAAGCCAGAGCCCTTCAGGAGCTTCAGGGGAAAGCAAGCAGGCTGCTCCTCCACAGGAGAAAAAGCCGGTGATACTAACTGAGGCACTGCCGGAGGATCTAAAGGCAGCAGCGCAAAACTGGAAGAGTATTATAACTCAGATTGGCAGGAAGGCTCCTTCGCTGGTATCAATTCTTAATAATACAACACTAAGTATTGATGGAAATCAAGGTCTATTGTTGGTAGTAACGGAACAAATTGATAAAGATTTCCTTGATCGAGAGAATCACATGAATATGATCAAGGATACCTTGGCGCAGATGTTCCAGAAGCAGATTCAAGTTAGTACAAAGTATTTGGATCGTTCGAAGGAACGGTTGGATGACGTTCCCGATCTGTCAAAGCTAATTAAGATGCCAATACAATATGAATAAATAGTTCAATTAGTTTAAATAGTTCAATCCCATTGATAGGATAGAATTTTTATAACCTATGATTGGATGATATATAAGCAGGAGGATGAGAACCAGGTATTTATAAAAGGAATCTGGGAGTAATCCATACTGTGAAACCTATGTAAGATAACCATGTAAGAAAAATAATGGAAGTATTGAAAGGAGAATAAATATATGGCTAAAAAAGGTGGATTCCCTGGAGGCGGCATTCCGGGAAATATGGGAAATCTGATGAAGCAGGCACAGAGAATGCAAAAGCAGATGGAGGATAAGACAAAGGAATTAGAAGAAAAAGAATATGAGGCAAGCGCTGGTGGCGGTGCGGTAACTGTGACGGTATCCGGCAAGAAAGAAATTACTTCTGTAAAGCTTTCTAAGGAAGTTGTTGATCCAGATGATATAGAAATGCTAGAGGATCTGATTGTGGCAGCAGCAAATGAGGCTCTTCGTAAGATGGAAGAGGATTCTTCAGCAGCTATGGGTGCACTTACCGGTGGACTTGGCGGCGGTCTTGGAGGCTTTCCTTTCTAATGGATTTTTATAGCAGGCAAATTAGTAAGTTAATAGAAGAGCTATCACGTCTCCCGGGAGTCGGAACAAAGACAGCACAGAGACTGGCATTTCATATTATTAATATGCCGGAGGAGCAGGTGCATGGTCTTGCGGATTCCATTATGGAGGCGAAGAAGAATATTAGATACTGTAAGGAGTGCTTAACTCTTACGGATAAAGAGCTATGCCCAATCTGTTCTTCGTCAGGAAGAAATAAGAAGCTGATTATGGTAGTGGAAAATCCCAGGGATTTAGCGGCCTATGAGAAGACAGGAAAGTATGATGGAGTCTATCATGTGCTGCATGGGGCGATTTCACCGATGCTTGGCATTGGACCTGCGGATATCAAGCTGAAAGAACTCATGCTTCGCCTTCAGGGTGATGTGGATGAGGTCATTATTGCGACTAATTCCAGCCTGGAAGGGGAGGCTACAGCCATGTATCTGAGTAAGCTGATAAAACCGGCTGGGATTAAAGTGAGTAGGATTGCAAGCGGTATTCCGGTCGGTGGTGATTTGGAATACATAGACGAAGTGACCTTGTTGAGGGCATTTGAAGGTAGAGTGGAGTTGTAAGGGTTTTTATGTTTTTGTCGCCAGGCACCCCGTCTTATCCTTGCGGTAACTCGAATTATCCTCGTCGGCAGTAGAAAAAGAAATAGAAAATCATGCGAAAGAATCTTAGAAAGCAGACCTAGCTAGGGCATTAAACCGCCCCGTCTCAGGTTTGCTTTTTTGTCTTTTAAATTACAGACCACGCATAGCTTCTAAAAATTAAACAGCAGAAAAATCCTAGGAAATCAAGCGTTTGTTATCGAAAAGCAGAATCCTTTAACAAGAAAAACAGTTCTTTCGCCTGTGTTTTTTGCATGAAATAGTCAAATATATGAAAATTGGATTAAATATAATTACAATACAAATAAGTTGTATTTAAAACAATATTCGATGTATAATATTACCATATATTTGTAATCCAATTAGGATTAAGTGTGATATCATCGCAAAGATAGGAAAAACTGTGCTTAGAGTTGGATATGATATAGGTTGGTAAGTGGGATGCAAGAGGAGAACTATTATGATAGAAGTAATGTTTGGCGAAAGCGAAGGCGGTGCTATGAAAGTAGCAAAGAATTATCATAAGCCTAATTTTAATAACGGAGCAATAGCCTGGATTGGAAGAAAACCTAGTAAAGAGGAGTTTGACAAGATGTTTGATGGAGAGGCAGTCGGCGGCAATTCCTCAGAAGTAGTTTGTCTTCCGTTTATTCTCGATATTGGTGATATTAGCATTCCGATTGACAGCGAATACAGGAAAAATCTTATTCTAGACCTTTATACAATAAGTGGATTCGGTGATGATAATACACGGAAATCACTTGAGGATGCCTGGAATAAATACTTAAAAGAAATTGAGCGGCTGAAACATTATGCTTCACAACGTGAAGACCTTCGTTTGTGGTATAGCAATGCACCGTATTCTTTGTGTGGTTTTTATTATGTATGTAATCTTTTAAAAGATTATGATTGTAAAATATCAGCTGTTAAATTACCACGGTATATTCAGCTTTCAGATAATGAGATACAATTTTATAGCTCTTGGGGTGAAATAGATGCAGGAAAGTTTTTTCGCTTTCTCCCACGGGAAAAAGCTTTAACTACCTGTGAAATCCGTTCCTTTGCATCCAGCTGGATGGATTCACAGGAAGATAAAAGTATTCTGCGGGCGGTTGTAAATGGTAAAGTTATTGGTGTGCCGGAGGATTTCTATGATCATGTTATAAGAAAAGAGCTTCCGGAAGGTGAGTTTACTATGGGACGTCTGATTGGAAATATATTAGGGAAATATCCTCTTGGAATCGGCGATTGGTGGTATGCAAAAAGAATCATCAGGATGATAGAGCTTGGTGAATTAGTAATAGTACAAAAACAGAAGGAAATATATAGTCAGATACTTAAAAGACAATAAATGAATAGGGGTATTCCTATAGAAAAACTGTTTTTATGATATAATCAATAAAATAATCATAATGATAAAGGAGAAAACACATGAAAATATTATTCATAGGCGGGACTGGCATCATAAGTACGGCAATAACAAAGCAATTACTGGAAAGTAGGGAGCATCAAGTATACCTGATTAACCGTGGTAATCGTAATAATATCCTTTCAGAAAATGCCCATATCATGCAGGCAGATATTAATAATGAGGAGGAGATTGCTGCTAAGATTAAAGATTTGGATTTTGATGTAGTCGCGGATTTTATCGCCTTTGTGCCAAGTCAATTAGAGCGCGATTATCGTTTATTCAAGGGGAAAACCAAGCAATTCATTTTCATCAGCTCTGCTTCCGCATATCAGAAGCCGCTCAGTGATTATCGTATTACCGAAAGTACACCTCTTTCCAATCCTTATTGGGAATATTCCAGAAATAAGATTGCCTGTGAGGAATATCTCATGAAGCTGTACCGGGAAAACGGGTTCCCGATAACCCTGGTAAGACCAAGTCATACCTATAGTGAGCGCTCCGTGCCCCTTGGTGTGCATGGTGACAAGGGCAGCTGGCAGGTAATAAAGAGAATGTTAGAAGGAAAGCCGGTTATTATTCATGGTGACGGTTCGTCGCTTTGGACTATGACACATAACAGTGATTTTGCCAAGGGCTTCATTGGTCTCATGGGAAATCTTCATGCCATAGGTGAAGCTGTTCAAATTACCTCCGATGAATCGCTGACCTGGAATCAGATCTACCAGTGTATCGCGAACTCACTCGGGGTGGAATTGAAGCCTTATTATGTACCCTCCGATTTTCTTGATGAAGTGGGAAATTATGATTTTAAAGGTGGATTGATTGGGGATAAGGCCAATTCAGTTGTATTTGATAACAGTAAGCTAAAGAGGCTTGTACCGGACTTTGCTGCCACCAAGCGCTTTGATCAGGGAATCCATGAAACCCTTCAGTATGTGCTCTCTCATGAGGAGTATCAAGTAGCTGACGAGCAATTCGATCAATGGTGTGATCGCGTTATTGAAGCACTTGAGGATGCCAAAGAAAAGTTGAAAAAGCTGTAATTAATGCATACAGCGGACTGTGTTATAAGCAAAACGATCTAAGATGTAATACAGGAACCTGTTGATTATATAAGTTTTTTAAGAATGGAGAACACAATGGATACATTAACAAAACGGATACTCAGTTTTAGTATAGTTTTTATAATTTTATTTTTATCTCCTCAGAATCTTCTTATTTCCAGTGCAGCTGCTAACGCAACAGTTTACGAATATTCTCCCATGCTGGAAGATAGAGGGTATATCTATTATGTCCAGAGAGTAGAAAGCGATGAGTATGCCTATGACATATACCGACTGGAGGTTGCCACAGGTAATAAAACCAGGCTGTTATCGTCAAAGAACGATATTTTAGACATGATACTCCATAATGACACTCTGTATTATACCAGCTACGTAGGCGAAAAATCTGTCTACCAGACTTATTCTCTTTCTATTGATACCAAAGAAAATAAAACTATTTGCAACGGCTACTTGATAAGTCTTGACGATAGTAGTATTTACTATACTGTTATGAAGGGTGAGACAAGCAAGCTATATAAAAGAGAGTATGGAAGCAAGAAAGCCACTTTGATTTATACCGGCAACATAACCTTCAGTTTTGTTAAAAACTTGGACAATACCTTGTATTTCACTCAGTTTAATGAAGCCACTTCTAAATTAACCTTATATACACTGAAGCCGAAGGAGACAAAGCTTGCTGTTTTGACTTCGGGAAAGATTGCGTTGGATGGAAGTGAGCGGATAGGCCCAACGGTGTCTGATATTATTAAAATAAACGGAGATATTTACTATCAATATGGTACATTTGAGGGTTCCGGCTACTATTGGTATGGAACCTTAATAAAATTAGCTTCCGATACAAATAAAAAATCTGTGATTGCTGAACGGGTATATGAGGAGAAGATTTATCATGATGGCAGCAGCATTTTCTATAACGAAATCGATAGCAGCGAGAAACATTATAAATATAACACAAAGACCGGTAAAACCTCTTTATATCCATATAAAACCACCGGTACAGAAAGCTTTAATATTTTGGGAGATAAAACTTATTGTGCAAAAGCGGACGGTAAAGAATCGATAATAGTAGCCCGTTTTACATCTGGAACTAATAAGAAGGGTTTGGTTAAGCCTTTTATTAATATTTCTTACAAGCAAAAAAAGAATTATGAATATAGTGCGAGTGTAAAAAAATATGGTGATTATCTTCTAATTCCTGTGACATGCATGGATTATAATGATACCACCTATGGATGGAGAGGAAGATATGTCAGTGTCACCTGGTATGTCACCGATTCTGACGGTAAGCTGCTTGCTAAATTTCAGTAAATAGTTCAACGGTTAAAAGTTTCAATAAAAAAAGGCCTAAATGGTGCGTTGAACCAACGTACTGTCATAGGTCTTTTTTACTTTTTCCAGAGGATACGATGAGCTTACCGGTTATTGTTTTTATACCATCTTTTATAACGAAATTGGGCATAAATGGATATATTAAGTTTTAGATATTTTTGTTCATGAAAATGTAAAGTTAATTAAAATTATTTTAATGGTATTATATGAAAAATAGTGTATAATCCTCCTTTGACAGCAATAAATTAGTGCTGATACAAGACAATGTGATTGACAGGGTGGCGTCAGCTTGAGGGAGGACAATAAAGTGGTTTTTAGCAGTTTGGAGTTTATTTTTCGTTTCTTACCGTTATTCTTAATCGTATATTACCTTGTACCTGCAAGGTTTCGAAATATCGTTCTTCTAATAGGCAGTATCATCTTCTATGCCATAGGTGATTATAAGTATCTATTCTTACTGATATTATCTACTATCGTCAATTATATCGCAGCAAAGAATATAAGGCGCCTCTTGGTGCCGTCAAAGAAAAAGGTATGGCTGATTACAGCTTTAATCTACAATATCGGCATGCTGTTTTTCTTTAAATACATTAATTTTACCATAGAAAACATCAATGGAATTCTAGGCATATTTTCAGCAGATACTTTTTCGCCCCTAAAGATGGGATTGCCTCTTGGAATCAGTTTCTATACCTTCCAGGCAATTTCTTATATCGTGGATGTTTACAGAGGAGAGATAGAGGAGGAGCCTTCCCTTTTTCAGCTAATGACGTATCTTTTTATGTTTCCCAAGCTGGTGTCGGGACCGATTGCTCCTTATAAAGATATCAGGGAGCAGCTAAATGCTCGCAGGATTATTTCTTACAAAGTGGAAGAGGGACTGAAAATCTTTATTGTCGGGCTTGCCATGAAGGTTCTGCTGGCAGACCGGATTGGAATCCTGTGGAATGATATTCAGACCATAGGGTTCGTCAGTATCTCAACACCTCTTGCCTGGCTTGGAGCCATAGGATATGCTTTGCAGCTTTACTTTGATTTTCATGGGTATACGCTGATGGCAATAGGAATAGGAAAGATGCTGGGATTTGAATTACCCCTTAACTTCAACTACCCCTATATGTCGAAATCTATGACAGAGTTCTGGCGCAGATGGCACATCACCCTGGGAAAATGGTTTAAGAATTATATCTACATACCGCTTGGAGGTAATCAAAAAGGTACCGGGCGGCTTATCCTAAACCTGTTGGTAGTGTGGCTATTTACCGGTCTGTGGCACGGGGCCAGCTGGAATTACATACTTTGGGGACTTTCACTATTCATGCTGATTGTATTGGAAAAGCTTTGGCTAAAACCTTATCTGGATAATTCCAGGATTCTTGCAAGGCTGTACATGCTTCTGGTAATACCGGTTACCTGGATTCTCTTTGCCATCAATGATTTTAGTGATATGGCAATCTATCTTGGAAGAATGTTTCATTTAGTTCCCGGAGTTAATGTAAATACCGGTGACTTTACCAAATATCTGTTACAGTATGTATGGTTGTTTCTTATCGGTATCTTCTTTTGCTTTCCTTACGGGCAAAAGTGGTTTGATAAGTATAAAAACCATGTCCTTTCCTCGGTGGTATTATTCTTTGTCTTCTGGTATTGCATATACCAGTTGGCGAATGGAATCAATAACCCATTTATGTATTTTCAGTTTTAGAGTAGATTTGTGTGGGAATAAAATGTATAGCAGAATTTAATTGATAGCGCAGGTGTTAGAAACGGAGAAGGGTATGAAGTTATTTAGAAACTTAGGGAAATATCCCTTTATGATGTTGTTGAGTGCAAGTGCCGTAGTTTTAACCGTTACGGCTTATATAGGGAAGAATAGTGTCTATGCGGAGTATTCGGTGGATTTACTAAAGCATCCCAGATTAGCAGTTGTGTTCGAGGGATTAAAGGATCAGAATTATCCATGGGATGTGCTGATAAATAATAAAGCAAAAGAGGTTGCTCTAGGAGACCGTACCATAGAGGTTGCCGATACTATTTCAGGAAATGATCTAGAAAGCACAGCTAATATATCAGAAGATGGTATACAGGTTTCAGGTAGCGATCAGAATACCAAAGGAGACATTTCCGGAGATACAGCTAACCGCAACAATCCTTCCGGGGCTGGAACGGACAGTACAGAAATCCATGAAACTGAAAATGATATACAAGATAGCGGTGGAAGTGAGCAAATAATACTGCACAGGGTGCCGATGGGAGTGTAATCGGTAAGGATATCACGGAGAATAGCGGAAATAAGGTGGGAGATAGTATACAAGACTCAGATAAGGATGCTGGAGGAAATAATTCAAAGAATAACAGCCAGAGTGGAGCGAAAGATACTGGTAGCAGTAATGATATAACAGAAAGTGACGTAGGAGGAACAGGCAAAACAAAGGGGGACAATCAGACGGATAGAGCGGATGAAGCTGGTCAGTTCTCCAGCGAGTTTGTAGCCGTAGAGGATAGTTATTTTGATGATGCTCTCTTCATTGGTGATTCCAGAACAGTTGGACTTGCTGATTATTCTGGCTGGAAGAATACTACCTTCTATGCAGATGTAGGACTTACCATATATGATATATTTGATAAGCAAATAGTAGAGGTCGACAAAAAGAAGATGACGATAGAGAATGCCCTGCAAAAAAAGAGCTTTCAGAAAATATACATTATGCTCGGCATAAATGAAATGGGAACCGGAAATGCAGAATCCTTCACCAAGGCTTATAAAGGAGTAATCGAGCGGATTGAAGAACTACAGCCAAATGCCATCATCTTTGTAGAGGCAATTATGAATGTGACGAAGGAAAAGTCAGATACGGATCCAATTTTTAATAATACCAATATTGAAGACAGGAATAATCACCTTGCGACACTTGCTGATGACAAGAAGATATTTTACATTGATGTGAATGAGGCAATTACAGACAGTACCGGAGCAATTCCGGCGGAATATACCTTTGATAACATTCATCTTAAGGCGGCCTATTATAAGTTGTGGACGGATTTTCTATTAAAGAATGGAATAATAAATAAATAGTAAACTATTCCATAAAGATCATATCAAATGAGAAAATTTCGCAATTGCTTGTCAAGTAAGCGGGTTTAGATTATGTATCAGATAGAGCAATTGTTTGTGATAAAAGTACATAGGATAGGAAAGTCAAAAAACCTTGCTCGAAATCCATGAGCAAGGGTTTTAGTATTAAAAATTCATCTTTATATCTTGTCTTTTGTCTGCCGCTGCTTCTAAGAATTCCTCCTGAGTAATATTCAGTTGCTTTGCAACGATACTGCTTGGAAAGGATACAATTTTTTGATTAAGGTATGAGACATTACCATTGTATAAGCGTCTCGCAGCTTGGAGATGCTCTTCTACATCCATAACAGAAATCTGGAGCTGTTTATAGTTTTCACTGGAGCGCAGCTCTGGGTAATTCTCAGCCACCGCATTGATAAATTGATTCGCTTGATCCATCTCATTTAATGCGGCAGATCTCTCCGAACTGCTCATTCTGGAACGGAGATGAATCGTTTCAAGGATAGTTTCTTTTTCGTATTTGGTATATGCTTTCGTAATATCAAGCATTTTTATTAGTACATCTTGACGTTTTATCAGAGCCACATCGATGTCTGAAAGAGCTTCGCTCACCTTCACCTGTGAACGCCTTAGTCCATTCATGGTCGTGATGTACCATAAGATTATAATAAATATGACAATTGGTGCTAAAATTATCCAGTTCATACTGTTTTCCTCCATTAATTTTTATAAATATCTCTATCTAAATCCAATCCGTTTATAATATTGATAATTGCATCAATTTCACGCTGAACATCCTGTTTTATGTTATATAAATCAATGCTGGAGAAGATGTAAGGTTCCATCGCATCCCTTTTTGTATTAATCGCAACATGAAGTTGATTGCGAACGAAGCCGAGCATAAAAGAGCCGTCCATACTATGGTACAAGCTTTTCAGAACCTCCATGAATCTGGGTGTCAGAATATAATATGCTTCATGATCATCCTGTGCATATACGGTAAACTGTTGATTGAAATTCACATCTTCCAGCTCCAGCCTGTGACGGCGGTCATCGTTATCGGTGAAAAAGGTTTGATTTTTTTGGGTAAAACCAAAGCCGTTTCTGATAATTTGCAGATCAAAATGGAAGTCCTTATTAAACTCGAAAATCATCCATCGCCCGTTAAAATAAGTAGTTGTATGTGAGGTTTTTCCGTTACTGGTATGCTGTTGAATCTCAATATCTGCTCGTTCAAACTTTACATCCTTATAATGACCC
>JAQZBD010000183.1 GCA_029239235.1 Herbinix sp. | reverse complement strand
AGCTTTGCCTTATGTATCTTGCGTAGTTCGAACTTATAACTATTGGAAGTAAAGATCAAGAAGCCCATTACACATAAACCATTGATCACGGTTTGCATTGAAGTTCCCAGACCCAGAGCAACTAATCCGGAGGAAAGCATAGCTGAGGTAAAGGCACCGATTACAATACCAACGATTGTGTTGGAGTATTTTCCAACAAACCCACCAATAAATAAGGGAAGGAAGGCACCCATAAAATATGAGGAGCTGGATAAGCCTGCCTCCGGTGAAACGGTTCCATACTTACTCAGATAGATACAGCCTGCAATTCCAAACAATGCCCCTGCAAGTACATAACACCCGATAGCATTTCTTTTTTCCTTGATACCAATATCAATAGCAATCTTTTGTCCGCTAGCCAGCGCCTGATGATCATAACCAAATTTCGTAAACCGGAATAAATAAATACAAACCATCATTACCGCAAAGAGCAAAATCCACAGGGAGGGCTGACTTGCAAAGATTAAAACCTTTATTTTGCCGATCAGGCGAACACCTTGGGATTTATTATAAATGAGTGTAATTGACTCGAAGATCATTGCAAGTCCCAACGAGGTAATCATTGGGGGCAGCTTCATTATGACATATACAAATCCGGAAATCAGACCAAGAATCATTCCAATCCCTACGATTGTTACAAAAAGTCCGATTGAATTCATTTCAAAACTCTTTGCAATATTTCCTCCCAGAATAGTGCTTAATACAATCGTGGCACCGGCACTGAAATCAAATCTTCCGGAAAAAAGATTAAAGGACATACCAAGTGCAATCATGCTCGTATAGATTGCCGTGTAAATGATTGTTGATAAATCTGATCCTTCTGCAAATCCCGAATCACCAAAGGCAACACATAATATTTTGAGCACAATATATACCGTAACCGGTATGATTAGCGAAAGCGCCAGATTTTTTCCTAATTTCATTACTTTATTATCCATATTTATAACTATGCCTCTCTTCAAAGCCTGCAAACCTTAGGTCGCAGGCACAATATTTGCAAGAATTATGCTTTTCAAAAATCACAATATTCGACTTGGGAAATTTGACTTCAATTATTACGACTGTAGCCTCTTAACTGCTTTTTAGATATGGGGCTGCCCGCATCCGGCGATTCCTTTTATAATCCGATTACCGGCAGCCCTATGGTATGTATCTCTTACTGGCCTACTGCTGCAGCTAATGTCTTCGCAGAATAAACTTCTTCAAAGGTAGCATAGGAAGCCTCTGGATTAAAATTAACGATACACTTTGCAACCTCTTCTGCTGTTACAAAATATTCCCCTGCGCTGTGCTTGTCATAGATTGCATTATACTGATCTGCACTGGTAACAATCCATCTGTCAACCTTATAATTCGCTGCTTTCCCGCCGTTGCGATTTGCATCACCGTTTCCTGCTACTGCATTTAAGATTGCCGGAATTGCTCCGCCAAATTGTACTTCTTCATTTTCATAAACAAGAGCTGTAACAATACCACCTTCTACAAAATCTTTATATAAATCGCCTACAGAACCCATGGTTGCCATTTTTACAGTATTGATTTTACCAACAGTTGATAATGGCTGGAACCAAACTGCTGCGGTTGTAGAGCATGCAAGTCCGTCAAACTCCATATCACATACTTTTGTCTGATCTGCTGTAAAGGCATCTGTTCCCGGCCAACCGGATACATCATAGATAACTTCTATATTTGGATTACTAGCCTTTGCTTCTTCTACCGCTGCATAGAAGC
Organism: Herbinix sp.; assembly: GCA_029239235.1. Lineage (GTDB taxonomy): Bacteria > Bacillota > Clostridia > Lachnospirales > Lachnospiraceae > Mobilitalea. The sequence continues at coordinate 10,405 of JAQZBD010000183.1, read as the reverse complement.
CTTCTGAACGATCAATGAAGAAGTCAATACCAAAGTCCCTGCCACCGGAGGTATATACGAGCTTCTCACAGCCCTGGTCGATTAAAGCCTTCGCCATTGCATAACCGGAATCATAATCTGCATTTCCACCGTCATATCCGCCTAAATAATATTCATTGTCAGCAAACTTATCATAGATGATTGCTTTATCAGCACCTCCCCAGTAATACATTCCCTTATCTGCACATAACTGAACCGCTTCTGCACCGGAAACATTATAATAGCCGATAACTGCTTTTGCTCCTGCTGATGCACAGTTTTCAATGAACTTTAATTCATCTTCTGCAGATGCAATACTTTCGGAATACATCACATCAAAGTTGAAGTACTGCTCCAGATATTCATAATATTTCTGGATAGCCAGGAACTGATCATCTGTGGTATCAAAGCATTCAAAACCGATTAATACTTTTTCCGTGGGCCAGGATTTATCCAGTGTAACCACTGAGGTCCCCGGTGCCTGGGTTGCTGCCGCGTCTTCAGCTGCTACCTCCGTAGGTGTTGCTGTTGTAGTGCTTTCTTCCGCGCTCTTGGAGCTACATGCTGTCATAGAAAATACCATTACAGCGGAAAGAACGAGTGCTAATAATTTCTTTTTCATAAATATCCTCCTAATAGAATTTTTTATTATCTAGGCAGCATCTTAGTTCGGTAGCTGAAGCTAGCTACTAAAACAACTGCCAGGAATACAATACCTCTGCAGATCTGAATGGTTCCTGTGGAAAGCCCCATAATTGCAAGTCCGCTATTCAATACAGTGATTGTAGCAGCACCGATGATACCGGCACTGATTTTTGTTCTTGGCCCTCCTGAGATGGGCATACCGCCAAGTACTAAGGCAACCATAACATCGTTTCCCGTGCTTACTGCGGTTGAGTATCCTACGGTGCGAACCCGGATTAAGATTAAGAAGGCTGCTAAGCCAACACCTAGGGCGCTGACTAAGAAGGCTGTTATTTTAATCTTAGTTATGTTCATACCCGTTTGCTTAGCAGCATCATAATTACCGCCCAGCATTTTCACGCGAATTCCTAAACCGGTATAATTGAAAAGGAATAGACAAAGCAGATAGAACCCTCCAAGCACTAGAACATTAATCACTGTCATCTCGGTAAAATTAAAGGTTTTAATCGGAGTTACTGCGTTTTCTAAGTACAGTGTCGTCTCTTTTCCCAGGATAACCAGTACAAAGGCATTGATGACCATCCCCAATACGATTGTAAATATAAAGAAGGGAACCTCTACATAAGAAGCAAAGATACCTTTGATGATACCAGCTGCAATTGGTATGATCATACAGACTAGGAAAGCGAAAAAGATATTGCCTGTGGCTATGGCTACCATTCCGCCAACGACACTTCCAAGGCATACCAGACTTCCCAGTGACATGTCAAAGCAGCCGATACCAAAGACATAAACCGCTCCGATTGCAACCAAAGCTGTAATAATAACCTGATTGGTCAAGCTCTGGAGATTTGATATCGTCAGAAGCTTACCTCCTGTTAATATCTGAAAAACGACAATACTAAGAACCAGCCCTGCGTAGGGAGATAATTTACTGATAATTGTGCTATAGTTGATTTTAGATGATTTGCTATTTGTTTCATCTATTACAATACTTTTATCCATTCTTTACCCGTGCCTTTCAAATTTTTGTTAACCTATTCAAAAATTGAATAAGCCTAAATAAGTAAGGCTGAATGTATTTTTCAACCTTTTCTCATCCTCCTAAATCATAACATCAATTATCATGTTTTCATTTAAAACTTCGCTTCGGGCGAATTCGCCGGAGAGCTGACCATTCTTTATAATTATCAGGCGGTCACTCATTCCGATTAGCTCTGGCAGCTCTTCCGATATCATGATAATTGTCTTTCCCTGCTGCTTCATACGATAAATCAGCTGATACATGGCAGCCTTTACTCCGATATCCACGCCTCTGGTTGGACAGTCCAGGATTAAGATATCACAGTCACGTCCAATCCATTTACCAAATACCACCTTTTGCTTGTTTCCGCCGGATAGATACTGGACATTTTGTTCCACGGAAGCACATTTAATGCTTAATTCCTGTACCTGTTTATTTACATAGGCTTTTCGATTCTTAGGGATTATCACTCCAAGCTTATTTGCTATCTTGTCAATGCCTGCGGATAGTATATTGTCCTGAATACTTGCTGTCAGTACGAGAGCCTCTTTGTCACGGTTTTTTGATACATAGCCCATGCTATGGTCTAGTGCTTCCCTCGCTGTTGTTATCTGATCACCTGAGGTTATGTGGGTCACTTTTCCTCTAAGAATTTTCTCTTCACCGAAGATTGCTTTTCCCAATTCATGCATTCCACAGTCAGAGAGTCCTCCTATTCCAAGGATCTCACCTTTATGTACCTTTAAGCTAAAGTTCTTTAATAACCCGGTGCCTGTTGTAATATTATCGATATCAAGAACAACCTGGGGATCGATCGTACCATCATAATCACTACGATAATAATCCCCTTTCATCTCCCTGCCTACCATGTGCTTCTTGATGGTCTCTTCCTTCATCTGATCTTTTTCCAAGGTAGTAATCAAATTACCGTCACGCAATACCGTCAGGGTGTCACAGGTATCCATCAGCTCCTGGAGATCGTGGGAAATGAAGACAACTGCTTTATTCTCTTCACGCATCCGTTTCATAATGTCATAAATAATTGTTCTTCCTTGCTGAGAAAGGGCTGTTGTGGTCTCATCTACAACAAGCATATCCGGCTTGTTATAGATTACCTTGGCTATCTCCACCAATTTACGATCCTGCATATTTAGGCTGTCAATGCTCCTGGAGGGATCAACCCCTGTAAATCCAATGGCATCCAAGGCCTCTTTGGCTGCTTTGTTCATTTTTGATGCATGGATAATACCCATGGTTCTAAATTTATTCTCTTCTCCCAGGAATATATTTTGTGCAACTGTTAATCCGGATACCGTTCCCTGCTCCTGAACAATCATACCGATCCCAGTTTTTGCTCCTTCGATCATACTGGAAGGCTTATGGGATTGACCCTGAAAGAACATCTCTCCCTCTGTCGCCGGCTGCATGCCTGCTGCAATGGAAGTAATCGTAGATTTTCCTGAGCCATTCTCACCAATAAGTCCGGTAATCTGACCTTTGTAAACCTTAAAATCCACCTTATTCAATGCTACCGTCGGTCCAAAATGCTTTGTTAATTGCCTTGCTTCAAAAATCAATTCTTTTGACATTGACATCACCTCGATTTATCTCACTACTTGTATAAGTTGGATTAAGTATAGCATGGGAAGGGCTTTTACTTGTCCAATTTGGTAAGCAGTCTATCCTGAAAAATCAATATATTTCCCTCGGTTTAAAGATGTCATCTTATGATATTGGTCACAAATTCAAGATAAATATTATAATTTTGGACTTATCCATTATTTACAGTTGTTTTATTCCTGTTATTCGATATAATATTAGATAATAAAAGATAATTATTATAAGATTCTCGATTCTCGATTCGCTCGTTTCGTAGATTATACTTATCTATCCAATGCGTCCTTCGAAGGAAAGAAAGGGAAAAATAAGAGATGATCCTGAACAACTATACCAATCACCAAGGCTTGCCCTTTGAACAGGAGGTGAAAGAATATTTCACCAATGAATTACAATGGCATTCCGACTTTATTATTTCCTTTATTTTAAAAGGAACGGTTAATATACATACCAAAAATCGTGGGCACTTGTTAAAAGAGAATGATATCTTCTTTCTAGAGCCCTTCAATTCCTACTCCATTTTGGCTACTTCGGACCAGGTGCGCGTGCTTACCTTTTCGGTGGACTATGAATTTTTAAACCACTTAAGTCCTGATATTGAAACTATAATCCTGTCTACGAATTATTTACGTGCAGACTATGCTTCAGATATTCATCAGCTGCTCAGTAAAAATATTGCACAAATTGTACTACATACTTTAAAAAACGGAGCGTGCCAAAGATTAAAATGTCTATCCGCTATTTCCAATATTCTGACAACTATCATTGAGTCCTTTGGCAGCAAGCAAAATGAGGCGACTACTCCCCCAAGTTATGTGCAGCTTAGAGTTAAGGAAATTACCCAGTATATTAATGATAATTACAGCGAGAAGATTACCCTGGATGATATATCCGAGCAGCTAGGAATTCATCCTCAATATTTTTCTAGCTTTTTTAAGAAGAATTTTAATAAGAACTTTGTAGAATATCTGACGGATTTTCGTGTTAGCCGCTCTTTACCCAAATTACTAAATAGCAATGAGAGTATTCTGGATATTGCCATATCCTGTGGTTTTAGTAATCATAAAACCTATAGTGCGGCTTTTAAAAAATTATATGGATCCTCTCCCAATCAATATAAAAAGGAGCATCAACCGGAGGCACTTTTACCCGTGGTCTTACAAAAGGATTCACAGGATGGTTACTTCTATTATTTTCAAAAATTTTGGAATGAGGAAACCTGGGCACAGACAAAAAGTGCCATGCAGACACATATGTCCATCCAACTGGATTTACTATCAACAAATCCGGAGTCCTTTAAGAACAAGCAGCCTATTTTAATTGATGCAGGGCGAGCAGCCTCCTGCTTAAGAAATGAGATTCAGGATCAGATAAAATCCGCTAAGAAGGACTTTGATTTTAATTACTTAAGACTGCGAGATATCTTCTCTGATGATTTATTCGTGTATTATGAAGAAGCTGATAAGGTGCCGGTGTTTAACTGGCAATACATTGACATCATCTTTGACTTTCTCCTGTCCATTCATGTGAGACCCTTTATCGAACTTGGTTTCATGCCAAGGCATTTGGCTTCCAAGAAGCAGTTTGCAGGCTGGCATTTTCATCCCAATGTCAGTTATCCTAAATCAGAAGAGAAATGGTCAATGCTGGTGGCAGGCTTTATGAAGCACTGCATTGAACGTTACAGCCTCACGGAGGTGCAAACCTGGTATTTTGATTTTTGGGCTTGCCCGGATTTACAATTAAAAGATGGATACTGGAATGAAACCAGAGACAAGTTCTTCGAATTTTACTATCTGACTTATCGAGCAATTAAGGGGGTCAACCATGAGCTAAGAATTGGTTCCCCAAACTTCTCCACTCCCACAGGTTACGATTGGTATGATGCCTTCTTTCAGTACTGTAATACAAATCAGATAGAGCCTGCTTTCGTATCAGTTCATTTGTACGGCTGTGATACCTCCATTGGTGACCGTAATTTTATTTCCTATGCGGATGAATTTTTGAAGCCACCCACTCTTCCGGATAAAAGTCAAATCACACAGGGAATTAACGGTTTGCAGGATATCATGAATCAAAATGGCTTCGGACATTATAAAATAATCGTATCTAACTGGAATATTACCTTCTATCCCGGTGACCTAACCAGGGATACCAGCTTCATGGGTCCTTACATTGCCTATGTATATGCCTCCACACTAAAACTGGTCTACGGACTTTGTTACCGATCCCTGAGTGATATAAACGAGGACTTTTTCCCAAACAGTACCTTGTTCCACGGCGGCCCTGGGCTGATGGACTTCTATGGATTAAAAAAGGCTTCCTATAACACCTTTTATTTGCTATGCAAGCTGGGAAAAACCATCATTGAACGAAATGATAATTACATTGTAGCGCAGTCCGACAGGGGATATCAGATCCTGGTATTTAACCTATCCTTCTATGATACCTTATACCGTCTATCGGACAGGTCCGCGCTTTCCTATACCCAGCGCTATAATGTGTACGAGGTAACAGAAGAGCTGGTTACCCATATCATTCTTACGGTGGATCCGGGCATATACTCCGTCAAACGCTCTGTTGTGAATCGGAATGCCGGTTCTGCCTATGATTTATCTAACCTTGTAATTGAAGAAACTCTGCCTCCCCACGGTGTGGTACTCTTTGAGATTGAGAAAAACATTCAGTGATGTGATGAAAAAAAGAAAAACTCTCCCTAATTTAAAATCCAAATAAAGAAAATTCCTTACCAGCCTTGTCACAAGGAAAGTAAGGAATTTTCTCGTTTATTTCACTCTAACGGTCATTCAACCGTGAGGTCGCTCAATGCAGGATGTGAAAATTGCTCTTTATTTCCACACTATGATACTATTTACTCTCAATAACAACCGTTACATCCTTGCAGCCTTCAGCACTTAAGATGACTTTTATCTCTCCCGGTACATCTGTTGATCTGACTACAGCAAGTAATCTTCCTTCGAAGGTCTTTGCAGTGTGATCAAAATAATTTTCTGATGAGATTGGATCTGCACTTCCGAAGCCCTGCATGATTCCTGGCCCTTCTAATTGAATGGATACCAGCTTATTAGCTTCCATATTAAGATTATTATTGGCATCCTTTAAGGCTATTTCCACATAACAAACATCCTGGCTGCCAACTCTTATGCTCTTCTTATCTGAAATGGCTTCAATCTCTACATTAGAATCTGCTGTGACAAGAAGATCTCTTCCTGTTTCAATTCCAGCCTTATAAGCTACCGCTTCAATCTTTCCAGATTCATACACTGTTTCGAACTTTACAATGGCTTTTTTCTGTTCACCTACAGACTTCCTACCCATAGACTTACCATTAATGAATAATTCAACCTCCTCCGAGTCCGAGTATACCTCTACAGAAACAGGCTTTCCTTCATATCCGCTCCAGTTCCAGCTATGAATCGCATCCGTAAATCCCCACATGCTAAGATTAATCTTTTCACCAAAATTGACCGGAGGACTTACTGCAATATAGGGAGCCTTTCTTAACCCCCAGATAATTTCACGCCAGTAGGATACCGGCCTTCTCTGGCCAATCAGATTGAAGTCACCACAATATGCGGCTTTCCAGGGATAAGGCTTATAGAATTGTGTTGCTGGATCTGGAACACCATAGCTGAAACCTCCTATTCCGGTTTCACCAAGATAGTCCCAGCTAGTCCAGGTAAAATCACCTATTACATAGGGAAGCTTTTCTACTAGATCCCAGTTACCATCAATCGCTGCCGGATATGTTTCCGATCCCACAATAATTCGATTCGGATATTTTACCCCATCTGAAATATATCTATTATCCGCATAGTTATAGCCTGCAATATCAACTTGAGCAAAGGCTTCCTGTGTTGCATCTGAGGCAAGGTCACTGACTGTTAAAGCCTGCATTGCCTGGAACATATTATTCATCATTGTATTAATTTCAGCTGGCTGATCTGTATTAGCAGCTCCCTGTTCCTGCATACCACTTTGTTGCAAAGCCATGAATTCCTTAATCCGATCCATTACACTCAGCATTAGATTTACGGAGTTTGTGGTGTATCTTGTATCATCCAGCTTTCTAATCTTATCAGCAAGCTTTTTGCCCCAAGCATTATCAATCTTATTGCCTGTTTGAGGGATTTCATTACCGATAGAATACATGATAACACAGGGGTGGTTGTAGTCCTTATCCACCATATTGGTTATATCATGCTCCCACCACTCAGCAAAATTCATACCATAATCGAAATCAACCTTTGTTGTCACCCAGACATCAGAAAGCTCATCCATAACCAGCATGCCAAGGCGATCACAAGCCTCCAGGAGCTTTTTGCCCATAGGATGGTGTGCACTCCTGATCGCATTAAATCCTGCTTCCTTTAATTTCTTAACTCTATTTTCTTCTGCATGTGCAAAGGTTGCTGTTCCCAAGACCCCATTATCATGATGAATACAGCCCCCTCTTAAATTTACTGTTTTCCCATTAATCCTAAGACCATGCTTTACATCCAATTGCAGCTTTCGAATTCCAAAGGTGCCTGTCTCTTCATCAGTTACCCTATCATCGGCTTTAATATAGGAATGGTATGTATATAAATATGGATCCTCTACATCCCAAAGGTGTGGATCTTCTATGATAAATTGCTGGCGAAGCGTAACTTTAGAATGTTCAAAGATCGTTGCAGGCATTTCGTTAGCTGCAACAACCTTTCCCTCATGATTTAACACCTCTATGACCAATACCATATCTCTCGTACCCGTGCCATTATACTCAACAACTGACTCCACGCGTATGACCGCAGAACCTTCCTCAATATCCCTGGCTGAGATGTGAATGCCCTTTGGTATCAGATGCAGCCGATCCGATATCATCAGATTTACATCACGGTAGATACCTCCACCGGTATACCATCTTCCGCTTGCTACACCATTTTTTACAATTACCTGGATGTGATTGCTTTCTCCGAATTTGATGAATTTTGTTGCATCAATAAAATAATTTCCATAGCCATAAGGACATTTTCCTGCAAATGCATTATTGATATATACAAATGAATTTTGATAAACACCCTCAAACTCAATCCATATCACTTTATCTGCATCTTCAGCAGCTACTATGAAATCCTTTGAATAATTGCAGTTTTCTTCCCGGAAGAATCCATTTCCGCTTCCTTCCTTGTCCTCTTTATCTCTTTCTGAACATATGGATGCATCATGGGGCAAGGTAACCTTAATTGGTTCCACGGAACCACCCAGCAGAGCGGATAAAGCTCCAGCACCACCTTTTGCAAAGTTCCACTCAGAATTAAAATTCGTTTTTATCATATACCATCCTCCAATCCAGTGAATTAAATTATATTTTTACCAGTTAGTTACTAACTAGTAATTTGTGCATTAGCACTTTCTTCACATCACTTTAGATAATATTATAGGTAATTTTTACAACTGATTCAATGACGTACGTCACTGAATCCTTTTAATTCAGTATCCTTTTTCCCTCTCCTAATAGATAATGCGATAATGTTCTCTATATTCAGCAGGTGTCATATGATACTCTTGGTTAAACAAATCATAGAAATGCTTTTTATTTGATAATCCAACTTTATTTACAATGTCTGAAATTGAAAAATCCGTATGGAGAAGGAAATCAACACTCTTTTCAAGACGTATTTTTATGAGATACTTTGCGTAGGTAAGTCCGGTTTTTTCACGAATGATCTGAGAGTAGTAGTTCTTCCCATATCCAAATCTCTCTTCGAGATTGTTTAATGATACACTTTCCAAGTTACCTCTAATATACTGGTCTAGAATAATGAAAAACTTTTCATGAGAGATATTTAACTCTTCCCTGTTTACAAAAAAATCGTATTCCTTATATACATATTCGAACATGCGCATGGCAAGGATTTTGATCATGTTTTTATATGCAAGCTTCTTCTCCCTTTGCTCAATTAGTATCTTTAATATTGTATCCTCGACGTACTTGATATTCCCATAAGGACGAAATACTATGTATTCACTTGTCTTTTTCATTTCCTCCAGGGCGGATGAAAGAAACTTCTCGAGTTCCGTTTGATTTTCTTTTTTTAATATCTGAGTTCTAAAGAATTCTGGTGTAAAGCAAAGCCATAATATGATGGTATTATCTTCCCAATCCATTTCGTTATGAATACAATTCTGGTCAACAATACAAAAATCACCTGGCTTTAGTACTACTACATTATCCTTTATCTTCTGGGATAATCCCCCTTCTAATACATAGGTCATCTCTATATAATTATGTCTATGCATGATTGTAGGGCCTTTTTCCTTATTCCACTGTGTTGCAAATTTCTCATTGATGTACCAGCTTACTTTGTTATCATACATAGCAAAAAACTTTAATTCAAAAAATTCTAGTGAGCTATATACGAATATCCCTGTTTCATCTTCCGGCAATTCTGCTAAATATTTGCTCAATGATACTTCGATATCCGGTTCTATAATCCCTTTTTCCGTCTCCTTATCAATTCTATTAGTACCCTGTTGAATCATTTTCTTAATAACCTCATGCAGTGTTTTTCTAACATACATAAAAATGCCTCCCCAAAATAACATTATAATCAACCCAGTTAACATTATAAAAAACCAGATCTATTTATTACTCTATTTCAATTCGATATCTTCTTAACATTTTTTCGCCCTCATCCCTGCAATCCGGATAGGCATTCATTGTTGATTGAATGGACTGTAAAGCCTCCTCTTTCTGCCTTGCATTGATATCAATACGTTCACGCAGCTTTTGTCTTCGTACATTTAACCTATGACGAACCTCTACCATTTCCTTATTGTCCAGAAGAGCTGAAGTCTGGAATATCCAGATTTCAGCATCCTTGATGCCGAATTTTTGAAGCTGATGTATTAACTCGTTATTATAAAACTCTATTAATTCTGTATTTGTCTTATATCTTCTGGATTCATCCTTTAAACGTACATATTCTTCCCATAAGGTCTTTAACTGTTCACTGCTCTCAACGATATATTTGTTATAGCTATAATCCAGATAATTACGGTTATTCACCGATTTAATCTTCACCTTATTGATCAGCA
>JAQZBD010000182.1 GCA_029239235.1 Herbinix sp. | reverse complement strand
AGGAAATCATAGGAATAGTCATAAAACGCACGGTAAGATTCTTGAATATCTCCTGCACTGCCTGCCATACCTCTTGCCAGCATTTGGCTATAACCTTTTTGTGCATTGCCAATGAAGGATAAACTGCTATATGCATCCTTTAACTCAGCCGGAAGCTCAACATTATAAACTAAGCTTGGACCGTTTGGAACCATTTCTGCTGCAAGACCGGCATTTAACCATTCTGTATATCCTTCAACAGAAGAAAGGTACATTAAAAAGTCAACAACTAAATCATCATGAGCTTTATCTTTTTTAATCGCTCCAATAAAACCATTGGCAACCTCAATTGTTCTTGCCGGAGCCTCAATTCCTTCTCCTTCAATCGATGGCATATTAAAGGTACCTAAATCAAATTTCTTAATACCTTCAATCTTTTCATCACCACTTGTAACCGCTTCACCAGAGCTTACCTTTGCCATATCGTTATTAAATACAACAAGCCTCCAAGCACCGTCCACAATCATTGCTGCTTTTCCCTGATAGAATAAAGGAATAGGATCTTTTGTTCCGAAGAATGCATCCCCACCACTATACTTAGGAAATACCTTAGCAAAGTTATCCCATACTGTTTTCATTCCTTCGTCAACTTTATAAACCCCATCTTTTACCGCTTTGAAAGCTCTTACTGCATTGTAATTTACTTTCCAGGAATCATCATTATATGGGTCAGCAGGATCATACTTCCAAACCCCATCCACATCAGGATCATAGCAATAGTCACCCTTCTGTGCACGGAACTCATTAATCATGGATCTTGTTGTTTGATCAGCATAGATTTGTGACAACCACCCCATTTGATTTGCCCAAAAACTATCAAAAGTTCCCGGGACAGAAATTGCCTGATATCCGGCCTTCTCAATTTTTTCACAAACCTCTACTAATTCATTCCAGGTTGTCGGAGCTTCAACGCCTACTTCTTCAAATATTTGTTTATTATATAGCCAAATTACTTGTACAGATTCCAGGCTTAATGCTGTCCATTCTCCTCTTGCCAGATCACGAACCTGCATGGAATAATTAAATTGATCCGTCCAAACACCATCAGAATATGGGCTGTCTTTATCGGCATATTCCATATAATTGATGGATTTACCAACTGCTGCGGAACCTGCTAAGTTGATATTTACGATATCCGTTGATGGATTTTCTGTATTATAAATGTTTTGAACCCATTCTCCATAGCCTTCCACAGGCTTTAAATCCACAACAACCTTTACATCCGGATACTTCTTCATGTAAGCATCTGCAATTGCAGTCCATGCTTCTGTAGCTCCCGGCTGTGCCTGCGCATTGATGGTGATAGTTCCTTCTCTAACGATATCATCTGCTGCTGGAGTATCTGTATTGGTATCTGTGTTTCCTTCATCTACAACAGTTTGATTATCTGTATTTGAAGTGTCGTTTTTGCTGCAGCCAGCAAAGGAACCCAGTACTAAACTAGTAGATAACAGTAAACACAATAATCTTTTTAATTTCATAATTTTACTTCCCTTCCCAAACGATTTTATTTATTTCCTTGCTTCGGTAATCGATTCTCTGCAGATAAAGCTTGCATCTATTGTATTACTCGAAAGCGGTTCCTCTTTAATTTTCTCAATTAATAACTGCATCAGAGATCGTCCAACATGAAATGCCTCTACATCCATGGTAGATAAGGTTGGTGATAAGTACCTTAAAATACTTAAATTATCGCAGCCAATGATTGATATATCCTGGGGAATTTGTATGCCTGCTTCTCTTAGCACCCTCATTGCTCCCATTGCCATTAAATCATTAATCGCATAAACAGCACTGAACTCTTCTTTGCGTGCTAAAAGCTCCGTCATAGCCCGCGCACCCTCTGCTTCATCGGTACGTCCGCCCGAACAAGCATCCACGATTAATCTTGAATTTAAATTAAGTCCATGATTATTAATCGCTTCTACAAAATTCTGATAACGGATATTATCCTGATCAAGCGGGATACCACATAGCATTGCTACATTCCTATGACCTTTTTCCACAAGACATCCAATCATATCATCAATTGCCTTCTGATAACTCATGTAAACATTTTCACCAACATATACACAGGGAGGTCCGATTCTTAAATAGTTATCAACCTTTTCACTACCCATTGCAAATATAATTCCATCTACTCCTCTGCTGGCTAATTCCATAACAGACTTCTTATTTGACACGTCAATCGACAGAACGGACACAATGTATCCCGCTTCAGAAGCAATTGATTGCGCACCTTCTAAGATTTCACAATAATATGGATTTTTCAGATTATCTACCAGCATTGCAACATGCCTTGTTTCTTTTGTAACTAAACTTCTAGCTATCATGTTAGGCCGGTATCCCAGTTTATGTACAGCCGCAAGAACTCTTTCTCTTACTTCGGGTGTTACATTTTTTGTATTGTTTACCACGTAGGATACAGTAGCTTCTGATACCTTTGCTAGTTCAGCCACCTCTTTTCTTGTTACCATAAATTGCCCCCTCATTAACTGTTATTTACTTATTTACCATTTTGGTTACGCGCGTAACTAATCTGGAAAAATAAAAAACAAACGGATTTCAGTTGTTTGTTTTTTATTTAATTAGACTATATCACATGTTTTTATAAAAATATATAGTTATTAATTATAATTTATTTTTATTTTTTTGTGCAGTTTGTACACGCATCGTATAAACAATATTGGGAGTCAAATAATTATATTCAATTTTTTATAGTCAAAACAATATCTGATATTCCAAATTGAACAAAGGAATAGCTATCCCGGTACAAATCACTCCTTCCATCCTTCCAGGTATTATACATATCAAATAAACCCGGATCTACCGCATAAGGCTCAGGATCAGCTGCGCAATGGAAGGGACCGAGCAGATTCCTATTACCATTCAGCAGACGAACCTTTAAACGGTTTACCCCTGATACTACATAACCTGACAAATCGCAAATGTCATCAAACATCAATTTAGCTACAAAATGATTGTTTATAAATACCTCAGCAACTGCAAAACGCCCTACAAGGCGGAGTAAGTAGTCTTTTTCCTCCAGTAAGATTTCCTTTTCTAATACCATTTCTCCTGCAAAAAATGGATAACCTTGTTCGATAATCCTGGATGCATCTATTTCTTTTTCTGATTTTGTGATAGAGAAATTGCCCAAAGCGATCCTCGTGTTCTTCTCGCCAGGAATGAATCCATCTTCGGAAATAACCTTAAAATCTCCTAAGAGATATACCGCCTCAATATCCGTATCATAGGAAAGGCAATTCATTAAGCTTTCTGTTCCATCCTTGCAGTCAAACAAAACATAATACACCGATTCATTTTGATAGTAATCTATTTCATAAACAATTGTATTCATGCCTGGGTTGAGATAATCTATGATATCTCCCCTAATAAAGCTTCTGTCCAATCTTCCCGTTCGATCCAATGTAATGCTGGTATCATTGATCCATATATTAGAAGCACTCATTTTTTCTGCTTCCAGGAAGATAGTATTTGGGATTTCTGCTATGTGAAAGGTATATTTCAAATATACTTTTCCATTCCTTCTCTCTTTTAACAAACGATCGGAAACTGCCATAATCGGAAGCTTTTCTTCAAAAGCCACATTATCGTAGGAGATACTGGCGTAATCAAGGGTTAGTGAATTCTCTGTGCTATCCGCTATTGACATTTTAGTATCAAAATGAATTTCTTGCCTTGCTTCTACAGGTTTCATTTCCGGCTCTGCTTGGTTCTGAAGCATGATCATATAGGATTGTCCGGCTTTGAATACAAGGGGCAGACGTATTCCCCTTTGATCAGCTTCATAATAAACAGACTTTTCCTCTCTCTCCTCCAAATCAAAGAGAGTTACCCCCTGGGCATTAATCGTAAATGTAACCGTATAATCCGTATCCTCTGATAAATTAACTGCATAAATAAAATCACCAAATTCAGATTGCCTATAGGTTGATCGGATTTTCGTAGATTTATGATCGATTTCATAGTTCTGATGATATAAATCCTCAAAGGTGATGTTGGATTTTAATGTAGCGATCTCTGCCTTCTTGCCGTCAATGTAGGCAGGCACTTCTCCTTCCAGGAATATTTTTCCGCCGGTGCAAACATATTCCTCTAATAGCTTGAGGGTAGAGCTGTCTATACCTGGCATTTTGGGAATAACAACATACTCATAGGTACAATTGCCAACAATTAATCTGCCCTCTGCTACATATCCATGCTTTTCTAGTATTAGTTCATCGACATAATGGTGCACAATTTGTGCGGAACCCAATCGCTCAATCAGCAGCTGAAAGTTATCCTCTAATTCTTGTATGGATTCATAATCCGTCTTTCTGTTGTAATTCAAGTAAGCAGAATGCATTGGATGAATAATCGCAACTTTGGCTGCTTCCTTACTCTCAGCCAGCAGATATCCCAGTCCGGCAAAATAATCATTGAACTGTTGAAATTCCTTGATCCAGGGATTGCAATCTGAGAAGAAAGCCGGATAATCTCTTTTGCGCTGTCCCCTGATGGAATAGGGGTATAAATGATAGGTCATCAAATTAACTCCATTAACAAACTGCCATTCGGCAATTCTTTTTAATTCTTTTGGCGTAACATCCCAGCCGGTTAATGCAAAGGTTTCTGTTAAAACATGCTTTTTTCCCATTTGCTGTGCAACTGAGGAAACCTGACGCGGTGCCAACTCCGTCCCGATATCTCTTCCCAACCAATCAATTCCCGGAATATGTTCATATTCATAAAAGGGCATGACACCGGCACAGCACCACATCTGTGTAAACAAAGTACTTTCTTCTACTGCATGGCCTGTCAGCTTACAATTATGAGCTTCACACCAATCATATATCTGTTTTGCAAAGGAATTGACAAACAGCTTATTCATTAGGCGCCAATATTTGAATCTTAATTCATAGGATTGATCGCATTCGATCAATAATGCGCCTAAGTTCTCCAATAAATTTTCCCCGTATTCTCTTTCGAATTCACTTATCATAACGGGTGAATATGCGGTGTCCCATCTGAAATACTGGGGTTCATCCGTGAAAAATCCCACCATAAGATCACCAAACCCCGCCTGGTATCGATCATAGTATTTTTCATGGGTTTCTTTGATAAACTGCTCCACGATGGAGGGATTTAAAATATCTACTGTAGATGAATTTGTTTGATCATATACACAGTGATATTCTCTGATATCCTCACAATTCTTATATATTCTTTTTATATTGTTTTCCTTCCTCTGATAAACAGCGAGAGCCATAGGATCAAAGTAATCTTTTTTATCATAGGTCAGGAAATGAACATGATTATTCGGATCTTCTAACAGCTTCATACCTGCAAAGCCGCTTGGCCAGCCATGTTCGTCATAAATCCAGGCGTTCATTCCGGCTTTTTTTGCTTCTTCCATACTCGTAGATACTGCCCCAAACCAATCCTCTCCTAGATATTCCGTCTTAAGGCCTCCTCTCGCATGCATGAAGAAGCCACCCAAGCCGCTATCACTCATATGCTTAATTTGTCTTTTTAATTCCTCTGCCTTAAGTTCATCATTCCAACTCCAAAATGCTAAGCTTTTATAGTCTCTTGAAACACTCTCCAAGACTTTTTTGATTCGATTCATATGTACCTCCTGGTAAAAACCTATAATTTAATAGATTATATGATTAGTACCTGGGAAAGTCACTGTATATAAAATTGGCTTTATATGATGTTTGATGAATGAGCTATGATATATCCGCAGAGCTACCGTTTGAAACAACCTCTGACCATTAAAAATATATCCTATATTTCGCCGGAGTCATACCGTACAAGACTTTAAAATTACGATAAAAATTGCTTATATCTGTATACCCTACTTCTTCAATTATTTTTTCAATACTAAAATTCGTATTTCTTAGCATTTTAGCCGCTTGTTTCATCCTAAGCTCTCTTAGCAGATAGCTGAAGGAATATCCTGTTTCATTTTGAATATATCTGCTCAAATAGCCTTCACTTAAAGCAAAATATTCAGCCAGAGAAACTAAGGTAACGGTCTTCATATTTTCTTTCATATATTTCATAACTAAGGGCAGCTTACTGACATCCTTCGTGTTATGTTCAATAATACAGCAATCACCCTGATGTTCTCGAATCATAATTCCTAAAAATATCATTACATAGCTTTTCAACAATAAATTTGCCATGTTTTTTTGTTGAATTGACTCTCGGTATATATCCAGTACAATTCTATCCAGTGTCAAATCATTCTCACATTGAAACATTAGAACCTTCTTACTATGCCTGTTATAAAGCACCTGCCAAAAATATTCCGAAATCAAATCATGCTCTGTAAGCAAGGACGAAAAAGCATCCCCGAAGGTACTGCGGCGTACAAGAATGTTGATTGCAATATCCCTGTCCTCACAGGAGAAGCCTGCCTGCTCTACACCAGGCGGTACGACTAAAAAGTCCCCTTCTCCCAGATCATATTTTTTGTTATTCAAATAAAACGTATAGTTGCCGCGCAATACATACACGATTTTAATAAATTCCAGTTGATGGAGAAAGCCCGGAGAATATCTCATATGCTGCAAAGCTACCACATCGATCTCACAGTCGTTAAAAAAATCCTTTTCATATAAAACAGCTTCAATAACACCGGGTGGATTTAATGGAATATCAATGTCCGCAGGATAGTTTTCCTTGTATTTATTTATAAATGTGATCCAATCCGTAATTGTTGATGTATATGGGCTGGGATTTTTATAGTATAAATCACGGTAAAATATCTCTGCTTCTTTTTTATTTAATAATTTCTGCTCCAACTCTTCGTAATTCAAGTAATTCACCTCTGCTGCTGTATTTTTTGCTAACATTAAGAATCATTTCTGAGATTGATATTAACGCCCTCTTCCTCACCCACATCAAACTCTCTTACATCATCACGAGCATAATCTTCAATTCCCAATGATCTATGTTTTCTTTTATTGTAGCATAGCTGTCCTTTGAGTCAATACAATAACCTTTTCTATGTATAAAATAAAGCATTACTTCTCACCTATCTTTTTCAGCCCGCCAGCATCTCCCAGACGCAGAGGAAGATTCGATAGTATTATTCTTAATAATCTCCAACTTTCATTTCATCCAACATAAAAAGCTGCCCTCTCATAGGATAAGGCAGCCTAATTTTAATTTTTTAGAATCGGTTCGTTATTTTCATTTGACCAGAAAAACACTTTATATCCACCAACCTGAAATAAACTAGGCAATTTTAATACCTCCGGATGCTGCGTATTTATACAATAAATGAGCATTGCTATGAAGAAATCTTTCAAACTTCTCTATCTCTTTATCTGTGAAGCCTTCTCGCTTAATCCATGTATAAGTGGGCCAAGAACATCTGGCTGCATCAAAGCCTTCTTCTGTTGGACGTTCAAAATGAACTTCTACACACTGAACATCATGCGACAAAAGTAAAATCTCCTGCGTTTTCAACTGAGGTTGGTGTATTATAAAAATAAATTCCTCCCCAAAATGCTGTAATTGCAAAGAACTCAATGCTTGAGCCACCTACTACAAAAAAGGTGAGCAGCCTAGAAATGGACTTCCCACCCATGAATATATATCTTCTTCTAAACGACTTACGCGTCAGAAAGAAATATTATGCTATTTTATTAAGTTTACTATTATTTCAATTAAATGTCAATTTGTGTTTTTTTTGAGAATATCCTTAATATAATATACTTTTACTGCTCATAACCATTGGGGTTATTTTTCTGCCATCTCCAGGAATCCTCACACATCTGTTCCAGACTCCTGACTGCTTCCCAATGTAATTCTTTTCTCGCTTTCTCCGGGTCTGCATAGCAAATTCCTATATCCCCTAAGTCAACTACATGAATATAGTCACGTACGCCCGTGCCGTCAATCGTATCATAATCATTGCCATATACCTTCAAGCAATCTAATTTACCCGCTGCAACCTGTGTAATATACGGAACCAGATTATTTGGTATTCCCCTCGGATCTTCTCCGATTAAACCGCTGGTATGAGCGCCCACCGGATTAAAGTAGCGAAGCAGAATTACATTCCATTCCGGATCAGCTGCAGTAAGGTCTGTTAAGATCCGTTCCAGCATAAGCTTTGTTGAACCATATGGATTCGTGGCAGATAAGGGAAAATCCTCTTTGATCGGAACCGTCTCAGGCATTCCATATACCGTGGCGGAAGAACTGAACACCATATTCTTTACGTTGTGTTTACGCATTACCTCACAAAGAATTAATGTGCCGGTAATATTGTTATAATAATATTCCAGCGGCTTTCTTACAGATTCTCCTACGGCTTTTAAACCTGCAAAATGAATCACACATTCAATCCGTTCTCTATCAAAGATCTCATTTAAGGCCTGCTCATCTAATAAATCCGTCTTGTAGAAAACAAGCTCTTTCCCGGTAATCTTTTTTACCCGGTTTAAGGATTCTTCCTTCGAATTGGATAGATTATCAACAACGATCACTTCATATCCAAGGATTAATAATTCAATACAGGTATGACTGCCGATATAACCCGCTCCTCCTGTAACTAAGATTGCCATAACCATTCTCCTAACGATATTTATTAACTATCTCATGCATTGTTTCCCAATTCTTTTCCATATCGGACACTAATTTAAACTGTGTTCTTGCGCGGTCTAAGTTCTGCTTTTCACGATGGATTCTAAAATAAATATCCCCCTGCAAATAATCCGTAAGAAAGCGGATGCCGCATTCTAATGTCATCATTTTAGCACCCACCGGCAGCATATCGATTTCTGTTGCCGTAAGACTTCCGTTGCAGCCTTCCAGAAAGCCTTTGGTATATAACTCATATAAAGCTAAATCAAGATTTACTTTACTTAAATCCGGTTCATCCTCTGCCCCTGTGCTGGCACCAAAGCGGATGGAATCACCAAAATCATTTACGGAAAAGCCGGGCATAATCGTGTCTAAATCAATGACGCAGATTGCTGCCCCGGTCGCATTATCAATCATAATATTATTTAATTTGGTATCATTATGGGTTACCTTAAGAGGCAGCTTCCCTTCCATATGCAGCTCCAACAAGATATGTGTAAATTCCTCCCTCTCCATAACAAAGGTGATCTCATCCGTAACTTCCTTTACACGCCCCAATACATCCTCCTGTACCACGTTCTTTAATTTCTCAAAGCGAACGGGAGTGTTGTGAAAATCAGGAATTGTCTCATATAAGGTTTCTGCCGGGTAGTCGGCTAACAACTTTTGAAAATGTCCGAAGGCGATGGCACTTTGATAAAAATCATCCGGTTTCTCCACCATATCAAAGCAGGTAGTATCTTCAATAAACACATAAGCTCTCCAATAGGAACCAATACTGTCCTTATAGAACGTCTTTCCTTCCCAGGTGGATATGATATTCATTGTCTCCCGGTTAACATCACCCTTATTTTGTACTATCTTTCTTTTCATGAATTCCGTAATGCCTGCTACATTCTCCATTAATTGTTCCGGTTGTTTGAAGGTATCATGGTTCACTCTCTGCAGGATGTAACGGATTACAGACCCATCCTCCAGTCTGTGATGGGTCACAAAGGTATCATTAATATGCCCATTTCCATAACGCTCATAATCAATAAAAGTTCCTTCAAAGGCAATCTGATCGATTGCTTCATCAATTTTAGCGCAATATTCTTCTCTTGTCATGACTTTCTCTCCTTGTCATTAAGCTTTTAAAATTCCTCAGGATAAATGCCCTGAGCCTTCAATCCTGTAATTGCCTTAACGACTACTTCCTTGTCTTCTTTATAGGTAACACCATACCATTGATCTGCTGACCTCAGCACTTTCACAGCCGCTTTGTCCTCTTTTAACAATTCTCCTATCACGGTTGGCAGGAAATATTCTGCTTTTAAAGGATTCCTTGGAACCTCCTCTTCTAAAAAACTTTTAAATCTTCGTTCCAGTTCCCCTAATATACTGGGATGAAATCCCCACATATTCATAGATACGGTACTTCCTCGCGGAATAAACGTCCAGGTGTCTCCATCATCTTCGGTATATTTTGCCCCCTCCTCATATTTCTCAATTCTGGTTCTCTCATGAATCTCCTTAAGATAATCTTCTTCTGTAATTTCACATACTCCCCTTGCTACATACCCATGTTCCGTCAGAGTATTCTCTAACCGATAGCCTACTAAGGCATAACGGTAGCTTTCCTCCTCCTGTGTGGATACCAGGAATTTGTAAACCTCCGCAAAGGCATCAGCCCCATAAAAATCATCCGCATTGATCACTGCAAAGGGTTCCTTAAGCACACCAAGACAGCTTAAGATTGCATGCCCTGTCCCCCAGGGTTTCACTCTTCCCTCCTGAACTTGAAATCCTTCCGGAATATTATTTAATTGCTGGTATACATAAGCTACCTCTACTTCCTTACGGATTCGGTTTCCGATTACTTCTTTAAACTCTTCTTCCATCTCCTGCTTAATGATAAAAATAATCTTTTTAAAGCCGGCTTTCTTTGCATCGTAGATTGAGAAATCAATGATCAGATGTCCCTCCTCATCTACCGGATCAATTTGTTTCAAGCCGCCATACCTGCTGCCCATCCCGGCAGCCATGATTACTAATACCGGATCTTTCATGCCGATTCCTCCAAGCTTTAATCTCGCCCCATTCTGTAATCAATACGTAACGGAAGCGGATAGAGCCTCTTTATTTCATCCAGGGTAATAACCCTGTCCCCGCTTTGTTTCTGCTCTAAACGCAGATGATATTCGAACCATAGATCGGATATTAAAGTTTCTTCCTCCCTGATGTACACATATTCCTTCTCAAAGGCTTCGTACACAAAATCCAGTTTATCCAGTTTCACTGCCGCAGTTACTGCCGCTAAATACAGTCTTTCATCCTCCTGCATCCAGCTCGGAAGTTCCTGATATCTGTTCCAGATCTGCTCATAATCTTTCACAGAAAGTAAGTATTTAAAATACTGTGTTAAAGCAGCC
>JAQZBD010000181.1 GCA_029239235.1 Herbinix sp. | reverse complement strand
AGACAAACAGCAGGGTGATGAGCCTGTGAGCACCTGCCAAGCAGTAGTTTCAGTTGAACCATTCCAGGATACATAAACATCTGAAACTTCTAAATTAAAATCATTCATTTTATTACCAGCTCCCTTAATTATTAATGCAATTTTATGTCTAGTCGTGCTTGAGACTGAAGTGAACTATGTTTAGGGTATAGTCCTTAGCAGTCATTTAGCACGAATTATTTTCCGTATAGTATTAATATATGACATATTTCGAATAATGGGTTTACACAATCGGAAATTCGCAATCCTAGTCAAGATTTATATTCTGTACTTTGCTATACTATGAAAACGGGAGGTGAACCGATGGAAAAATGGGAAAAAATTGAGGCTGTACAGCGAATGCAAAATTATATTAAGAAAAATATCCGGGAGCCAATAACCTTGTATGACTTATCAAAGATTGCAGGTTATTCGCCCTTTCATTGTGCGAGGACATTCAAGGAATTCATCGGAAAATCTCCTTTTGACTATATTCGCACTCTCCGGCTAACACACGCAGCACTCCGATTAAGGGATGATCAGGTAAAAGTTATTGATGTCGCACTGGATTATGTGTTCGACTCACATGAAGGATTCACCAGAGCATTTTCAAAAGAATTTGGGATAACCCCGTACAAGTACAGCAAAAACCCATCCCCAATTTATCTTTTTATGCCCAATTCCATCAAAGACCAGTATTATTATCTTCTGAAAGGAGAAAGACAAGTGAACGAGTCATTGAAAAATAACACCGTGTTTGTGCAAGTGATTGAGCGAGCGGAAAGAAAGCTAATATTAAAAAGAGGAAAAGACGCGAAAGACTATTTCGAATATTGCGACGAAGTGGGGTGTGACATATGGGGGCTGTTGTGCAGTGTAAAAGAAGCTCTCTATGAGCCTATCGGTATGTGGCTTCCGGAGGCGTTTCGCAGCCCCGGCACATCAACCTACGCCCAGGGGGTTGAGGTGACAGACGATTATAACGGCATAGTGCCGGACGGATTTGAGCTGATTACGCTTCCTGCCTGCAAAATGATGGTCTTTCAAGGACAGCCATTTGAGGATGAGTATTTTGATGAAGCAATTACAAGCTTGTGGGAGGTAATGAATCGTTATAATCCGGAGCTGTATGGTTTCGAATGGGCGGATGAGGATGCTCCAAGATTCCAGATGGAGCCCCAGGGTTATCGAGGATACATTGAAGCTCGTCCTGTTCGGCAAATTAATAGATAACCAATATTTATTGGAAGGCGTCGGTAAATCCGGCGTCTTTTTTTATGAAAATTAGCAATACAAGTCAAGATTTCGTCTGTGCTTTTCGGTATGATCATAACAAGAAAATTTTGAATCGGAGGAAATTGTATGGATTCTTTTATTGAAATAAAAGGTGCAAAAGAGAATAACTTAAAAAATATATCAGTTTGCATTCCCAAAAATAAATTGGTAGTACTGACAGGGCTTTCCGGAAGCGGCAAGTCAACGCTTGCTTTAGATACCCTGCAAAAAGAATGTCAGAGGCAGTATATGGAATCTATGGGCATGATAACAGACTTTATCAGCAAGCCAAATGTTAATTCTATTATAGGGCTTTCCCCATCCATCAGTATTGATCAGAGGAACAACAACCGCAATCCCCGTTCCACGGTTGGAACTGTTACCGAAGTGTTTACCTATTTACGTGTACTATATGCAAAGCTCGGAATCAGAGAATGTCCTTATTGCGGAGGGCAGATACATCAACGGTTTGACACTGGAATAGAAACGGATTCGGTTATTGTACAAGACGATAATCCGACAGATGGGATAAGTAATACCAATATCTATGAAAATCAAATTCCGTGTCCGCATTGCGGGAAAAAGCTTCCCGAATTGACAATGGCTCACTTTTCTTTTAATAAGCCTGAGGGAGCTTGCCCAAAATGCAAAGGTCTTGGCGTAGTAAATTCGCCCAACCTTGCGAGAATTATGAACGTAGAACTAAGCATAAGAGATGGCGCAATTACGTTTTGGGACAAATTTTATATCGATAGATATTCGGAGGCTATCGACAACGCAGCGAAACATTACGGTTTTTCGATTAGCTCCGACAAGCCGCTAAAGTATTTTGACCAAGTGGGGATGGATTTTTTGCTTTATGGCGCATTAGGTGGGCAATTTTGCAGACATTTCCCGGATATTAAGCCGCCTAAGACTGTTCCAAGCGGTCGGTTTGAGGGAATTATTACGAACCTTGAAAGAAGGTTTTCTGAAGCTGGAAATGGCACAAATAAGAAACTCAGTCTTATGTTTCATCAGGCAATTTGCCCGGAATGTAATGGAGTACGCTTACGCAAAGAAAGCATCGGCGTAACCGTTGGAGGCATAAACATTATAGAATTAAGTAAAAAATCATTAGAGGATGTTTCCCTATGGATTGGGCAGATACATTCTTTTGTCACTCCAGAAGCGTTAGCTATCGCAAAGCCGGTTATTGATGATCTGGAGCAAAGAATTAGACGCCTTTTGGATGTCGGAGTTGGTTATTTGAATATGGAACGCACCGCGATAACTCTGTCAGCCGGCGAAGCGCAGCGCCTTAGATTAGCGTCTCTTTTAGGAAGTGGACTGACCGGGGTGCTATATGTACTCGACGAACCGACTACCGGGTTACACGCCCGTGATACCGGCAGACTTTTAAGTGTATTGAAAAAGCTGAGGGATTTAGGTAATACGGTTTTGGTAATTGAACATGATATTGAGGTTATGCGGGACGCTGACCATATAATTGATTTTGGACCGGGAGCCGGAAAAAACGGCGGTGAGATTGTCGTTATTGGATCACCCGACGAAGTTGCCGCCTGTGAGCATTCTTTGACCGGTCGCCATCTTTCAGGTATTGACAAAATTGTGATTCCTTCCAAAAAGCGCGCCGGTAACAAGAAGCATATCTCTATTTATGAAGCAAATACGCACAATTTAAAAAATATAAATGTGTCATTCCCATTGGGAATGCTTATCACCTTAACAGGGGTATCCGGCAGCGGAAAATCCACCCTGCTGTTTGACGTACTTGGCCGTGAAGCTGAAATACACTTCGGACATTCACAGACAATTCCTGAGAAAATAAATATCAAAGGGCTGGAAAATGTCAGCGATATTATCACCATTGATCAATCAGCGATTGGCAGAACAAGCCGTTCCAATGCGGCTACCTATACAGATATCTTTACTTACATCAGAGATTTATATTCTTCTTTGGAAGCTGCAAAAAAGAGGAAATTGCAAGCGAAGCATTTTTCATTTAATGTTCCCGGAGGCAGATGCGAAAAATGTGAGGGTAATGGCGAGCTTTCCATCTCCATGCACTTCTTACCCGATGTTTTGGTTAAATGTCCCGTATGCCATGGCAAACGGTTTCAAAAACAAATTTTAGAGGTCAAATATAAAGGGTTCAGTATTTCAGATGTACTGCAAATGACCATCACAGATGCCGTCAAAGTGTTTTGTGATGTACAACCGATTCTGGACAGGCTTTCTGTATTGGAGAAAGTGGGCTTGGGTTATTTGAGCCTCGGACAGTCTGCCACAACCCTGTCCGGTGGTGAAGCACAGCGAATTAAGCTGGCGAAAGAACTTGGGAAGCGTACCGGCGGACATACGCTTTATCTCTTGGACGAACCCACGACAGGGCTTCATCCGCACGATGTCAAGAAGTTAATCGCACTTCTGAATGAACTTGTTGATCAGGGTAATACCGTAATTACGGTTGAACATAACCTTGATGTAATTGCTATTTCGGATTGGATTATCGACTTTGGGCCGGAGGGTGGAAATGCCGGAGGGGAGATTATTGTGCAAGGCACACCGGAAGTGGTGGCTGAAGATATTCGTTCTAAAACAGGTGTGTTCCTGAAAGAAATGCTGAAGAAATGATTATAGCAATACGCGTCAAGAAAAATTCAGTAGGGACTGATAAAATTTTCTTAAAAAATAAGGAGGATGTTTATGAAAAAGCCATTGGTAGTAAAGGGACTGCGCAAATCCCACAACAACACAGTAGCGGTTAAGGAGCTGAGTTTAGAAATAAGCAAGGGAGAGATCTTTGGTTTGCTCGGTCATAACGGAGCAGGGAAGACAACAAGTATTGAGTGCATTTTGGGCGTAAAAAAGTACGATTCCGGCTCCGTGGAGCTGTTGGGAATGAGCCCTGCCGCAGATAGAAAAAAGCTGTTTGAAAAAGTGGGCGTTCAATTTCAGCTGACGAATTATCACGAAAAGATACGGGTTTCGGAAATCTGCGAGGTTACTTCTTCTCTGTATAAGGAACCGGCAGACTGGCAGGGGCTACTAAAATCCTTTGGACTGTCCGGCATGGAAAAGCGAACCGTAGCGGAGTTGTCCGGTGGGGAGCGGCAACGATTGTCCGTATTACTTGCGTTGATACCGAATCCTGAGTTTGTCTTTTTAGACGAATTAACAACCGGACTTGATTCAAAGGCCAGACGCGATGTGTGGAAGTATTTAGAGAAATTAAAGTCAGGAGGTTTAACTATTTTTCTTACATCACATTACATGGATGAAGTCGAAACGTTATGTGACAGAGTGTGCATCTTGAAAAAAGGCAAGATGGTAGTTACCGGATCAATAAACGAATTATTGGAACAAAGCCCCTATGACACGTTAGAGGAAGCGTATTTATGGTATTCAGGTGAGGAGGAAAGTGAAAATGAAAGCATTTAATACTTTATTCAGAATCGAACTCAAATTATCTATTAGGGATATGAACATTCCGATCTTTGGTATAGCGCTACCAATTATTGTCGCGGTTGTCATTGGATTGGTGAGCGGAAACAAGCCAGCGTTTGAAGGGGCTGACTACAGCATGATTACAGTGTCCTTTGGTGCTTTTACCGCTATTGCTATCTGTGCCACAGGGCTAATGGGAATGCCTTTGACGGTTGCTGATTACAGACATAAAAAAGTACTGAAACGGTATATGGTAACGCCTGTCAGCCCTGCACTTTTGTTGCTCGTGCAGTTTGTGATCAATCTGATCATGTCGGTTATTTCGTTGGTACTCCTTTACTTCATTTGCACGTTGTTTTGGGATTATCATATGGCAGGAAATATAGGTTGGTTTTTATTGTCATATCTGCTCGTCGTGTTGTCAATTTACAGTATTGGTATGATGCTTGCAAGCATTGCACCAAATTTGAAAACCGCGAATTTGCTATGTACCTTGGTTTACTTCCCTATGCTATTCTTTTCCGGAGCCACCATTCCTTATGAGATTATGCCCAAAGGCGCACAGGTTGTAATGGATGTGCTTCCGCTGACCCAAGGAATCAAGCTGCTAAAAGGAACTTCTCTGGGGCTTCCCATTGAAAATACGATCATTTCTATCGTTATTCTAGGGGCTGTATCCTTAATATGTATGGTTTTGTCACTTAAGTTTTTTAGGTGGGAATAAAGGGTTCTAAACAGAAGGTGGTGAAGTATGTATACTTTGGATTTGTTCTCAAAAATGAGTGGTGTACCAGCTGAAACGATACATCGCTATGAAATAGCCGGACTGTTGCAACCGGCAGAAACCAATAATATAACAGGAGAAAAACTTTATACATCTACTGAACTAATCACTCTGCATATTATTACTGCCTTTTCACAAATGGGATTTATACCGGAAGAAATCGTTTCGTTATTGACTGGTACCGAGCCAGAGGTAAACTTGCAAAACAAGCAAAAGCAGCTTATATGGAAAATTAAACGGCTGAATCAGAAGATAACAGATGTGGATGATTATCTGCTGGAAGCGGAAGAATGTAATGTTGTCATAAAATCTTTGCCGGAAATAATTGTTGCCTCTAAGGAGGTAATCATATCAAGCTTATATGAACTAATTCCTCTGGCAGATGCTTTTCGTGATAAGCTTAAAAATTTGGGATGTGAAATAACAGCTGCAGAGAATCATTATATTGTTTACCACGAAGATAAATACGAAGATAAGGATTTTACGGTTCAGCTGTGTATAACTGTGGATGAAATAAAGGTTGATACAAAAGAAGTACGGTTTAGAACAATACCAGCCGTTCCTAAAGCAGCTTGTTCTTATCACAGAGGCTCATACGATACCATGCACTTAACGCATGATTATTCTGCCCTTTGGATGGACTATCATCACTATTTGATAGAAGGTGATTTTAGACAGGTTTTTATTGATGGAGCATGGAACAAGCGCTCTGAAAGTGAGTGGTTAACCGAGGTACAAGTGCCTATAAATTAACTAAAAATGCACTCATTAATGGGTGCATTTTGCTATAGATACATGGATAAATGCTTTGAAACTTTAAAGTTATTGTTTTGTCCTTTTTTCTTTGCTGTGAAAACTTCTTGACGAAATACATTTTATTACATATAATCTATAACAGAGAATAAATAAGGATGGTAACTCATGAATACAACACTTAGATGGATTAGATTTGAAGCTATTATGATCGCAATTTTACCGAATAACGGGATAAGTGCGTCCAAATTTAATAGCTTTGATAAGAACCATATAAGAGATTTGGAAAATTCATGATAGTATAATAAACAAGGATGAATTCAACCCAAGGCTTATATGCCTTGGGTTTTTTTGCGTGTTAAAATGAAAGGAAGCGAAAAATGATAGAATTAAGTGTAGATAATTTAATGAAGTTTTATGGAGCGAATAAGATATTTGAAAACATTACCTTTGATATTAAAACCGGTGAACACATCGGATTAATTGGGAAAAATGGCTGTGGAAAGACATCCATTTTAAAAATATTGATGAGCCTGGAGGATTCTCAAGCTGGGAATATCAGCATCCGAAAGGATTGTAAGCTGGGATATCTTAATCAAATCCCTGAATATGCTGACGATACCTCTGTTATGGATGTAATACAGTTGGCCTTTGAAATGATTTATGAATTATGTACAAACATGGATGAATTGGAGCAGCAGATGCTTTATCTGAAGGATCAAGAGCTTGAGAAAGCCATCTTGAAGTATAGTAGATTGCAGGAACAATATGAATTAGGCGGAGGCTATGAGCTTGAGACAAAGATTAATAAAATAACAGAAGGACTTAAGATAACGGAAGACCTTAAGCGAATGCTATTTAACAGTCTGAGCGGAGGAGAAAAAACTAGAGTCATTCTGGCTAAACTTCTGCTGGAGGAACCGGATATCCTCCTTTTGGATGAGCCAACCAATCACTTGGATTTAAACACAATAACATGGCTTGAAGGTTTTTTGAAGGATTATAAGGGAGCAGCACTTATCATATCACATGACAGATTCTTTTTGGATAATGTTGTTAGCAGAATAATTGAACTAGACAATGACCGTGCGGAAGAATATCTGGGAAATTACAGCTACTATGTCTCGGAAAAAGAAAGAAGATTTTTGATAGAGCAAAAGAATTATCAAAATCAACAGAAAAAAATAGATAGGATGGAACAGCAGATTGAACGTTTTCGTATCTGGGGTGCAATGAGAGACAGTGAGGTAATGTATAAGCGCGCGAAAGAAATTGAAAAGCGTCTTGAAAAAATTGATGTCTTAGACCGTCCAATGCTGAATAAAAGAAAAATACGCTTGAATCAAACTGAGATAGGAAGATCAGGGAAAATAGTTATTGAGGCGGTTAATATTAAGAAAAGCTTTGGTGAACGATTGCTATTTAAAGATGCTAAGGTCAATGTCTTTTACCAGGATAGTATCTGTATCATAGGTGAGAATGGCTGTGGTAAGACGACACTTCTTAAGCTGCTATTAGGAGAAATGGAACCTGATGGTGGAACGGTTAAGATGGGTTCACAGGTTATTACCGGTTATCTTCCACAACAGGTTGATTTTAATGATGAGGATCAGACAGTTTTAGAGTACTTTTCAAGACTTCATAACCTCACTTATGGGGAAGCTAGATC
>JAQZBD010000180.1 GCA_029239235.1 Herbinix sp. | reverse complement strand
AAACTGACCGTCACACTCTGTCACACTGCTCGTCTGATCTTTATACTTCTTACCTTGCGACGGTTGCGCTCTTTTCTTTCCTCCCAAAAGGATGTCAGGAAGGATGCTGCTTGTTTAGTAAGATATTGGACTTCTGTGCTTGGTTGGTTCGGGCGGGCATAGTGCTTGAACCGTGTCTGAAGATCGTTGTGTCCACTGATTACCATAACGTTGGCCGGCTGCATCCCTGCTCGAAGCAGGTTTGAGATTGCAGCCTTACGAACTTTGTGCATGCTGCGTTGTGGGATTCCAACCTTTTTACACATACGGTATAGTACTTTATCAATGATACTGTTAATTCACTGAGGGAGTGTATGCCTGAGTATAATGGTAGTGCTATTAAACTGCCTGCGCCACTTCATTTAGCACAAAAATTGGGAGAATATCTATTGGTAAAATAGCCGCCTTTAAGTTGAAAATTTTTTTTACGTAAATGAAAGAAGAAGGGGAACGAAAGAGTTGTAAGAACTTTTTCGTTTCCCTCCTTTAATAAACTGTGAACTCGTTGGAGCTATTGAATTCCATGATAAGGGAGCTAGTACAAATAATAATGTACTTGGGATGATAGATGTTCCTTTCGCTGTTTCATTAAATCATCTGTATTCTTACAATACTGAGCATCGTATGTAAGTTCATGAATCTTATAATGTGCCAATTCTGCATCATGATTAATGAAAAGCAAAAATGCTTTATAAATAGTATCATTATCTACATTAATTTAAGAATATTAATAATTCATTAGGGTACTCAAATACTATCGCTATTTTCATTTATTAGTTGAATTTCAGAGATTCCACCCTGAATATCCCAGAGATAGAATTTGATTTCTAAATTGTCTATACTATGTTTACCAATATATAACTTAGTAGCCGATCCGTCAGTTCTCAGTGAACTAAAGCTAAAACAGGTTCCGTCATTCAAGGTGAGAATCCCGCTACAGGTAAATGGTTCACCATATCTTCCCTGAAGATAGATTGTATCAATTGTATGTGATTCTTCCCATTCCATCCTTATCCATGGCAGAGTATCCGTTTCTTTTGGAAGCCAATTATCTTGATCAATCATACCACATACACCATTAGAGATATTAGCAACAGTGGAATCAAGTCCACGCTCTGAGGAGGCGGTGATATGCGCAATAGGGGCGATGTCTCCTATATAGTTATAATTGGTTGTACAAACCGCAATTTTTTGACTTTTTGCGGATTCAAGACCGACTCCATTAAACGCAGTAATCTCATATGCATAGTCGGTATTCCGACATAATCCAACATCCATCCAACTCGTCATAGAGGAAGGGATATCTTTGCATGCCACTCCATTCCTATAAATTCTATAGCCCTTTAGCATATCATTATAGTCTATGGAAGCCTCCCAGGATAGAGATATCCGATAGTTTCCAAATGCTTCTCCCATAGGATAACCAGGTATTGTGGGAGGGAAACTTGTGATGCTTCCGGGGCAAGCCTTGGCACTAAAAGAAAATTCACTTTTCACATCTAAACCGATTGCTTGTACCTTGTAGTAATAGTCATTCATTAAATTATGTATAACCTGCCTGTCATAATAATATGGATTATCTATTGTAGCAAGATAATTACCTGTCCCCGGAATAAAATCCTTACTTGTTCCTCTGTATAGTGCATAGCATAGATGGGAATATTCATTTGGCAATGTCCATTTTACAATTGTACCGTCTTCTGTGATACAGGCATCTGCAATGTTTGGTGCCGGACAATCCTCCATCTGCAGAAGCCGGAATGTTTTCCATCCATAAGCGGGAATGGAAAATTCGAACATGCCTTCACAAGAAGGAATAGGGGCAATATCATTTTCAATAACATCAGTTTCAATAATGTGTGCGTTTGATGGTAGACCGGATATATCAACGCAGACACTGCATTCAAACCCTTGTGTTTCATGGAAGCGCATTATTAACCCGCTACCATTGCTTTCTGCCATTTTCACAGAAGTAGCTATAACGTTATCCCTATTTATTTTGAAGAAGCTATGGATATCATGTGGCAGGAGCCCAGTTTGTGCATGGCAGATAAAGTGTGATTTTAAAGGATTCGTAATGTCAAATCCGAACTTATCAGCATGTGCCTGCTTCCAATCACAAGCTTTTTGTGTGGTAATGCTGTATTTATAGGTAACTGGACCAGGCTGAGTATAGGTAAAATTAGTTTTCCAAAAATTATTGAATACCCAATTATATATCCATGGATATTTTATTTGATAGTTTTTGTCCCAATGGCAGGTGCGGCGACCTCCATATTGGACTAAAGGTGCATTCACAGAAGTAAATAATATGTTGTCTTTATCTCCCTGAACATTAATCCAGTGATTTACTACATAAAAATCAGTATTTGACCAATAGAGCTGATGCGTTGGACGATAAATATCTGAATTCACATAAGGTTCTATCTCACCAGCCGGTGTATCATGTGCGATCCGAAAATTATCCATGTTGAAGGGAAAGGTAAAGAAGCCTTCCTCTGCGCATTCTGTATAATTCGGTGGCGCGTCTGCTTTGAATACCTCATTGATGATGTCGATACGAGGTAAATCTGCGTAAAGTATAACCTTTCTGACCACCTTTTCAACCCCGCGGGTGCGACCGTTAGCAACAAGCATACCCATTACAAAGCCTGTTTCTGATGAGATAGTTGCATTGGAGATCTCGTCTTCCGTATAAATAACATTATCGTACAATTCGTTTTTAGAGGTATAATAGACAAATTGATTCATCTTATGGGGTGCGGCAGGATCTACCAGCTCTTTATTATTATTTTGCTTATCGATACAGCTGCAGATACAGCCACTGGTATCTAGAGTGATTTTATAATAATCATTCTCTATTACATTTCCAGTCACAGTAACTGTTTTATTGCTTTTGGCCGGTGTGCTGTCGGGGATTATTCGAAATGCCTTGTATCCATATTGAGGGACTTGAGACGCTATAAAGCAGATACTCCCGTTCGATGTTTTTTGCCAGGGAAGACTTATGCCTGTGTATGAATCTATGATTTCGAATGTGTGCGGAAAAGCTTCCGATTCTATGGAGACGAGGTCTGTCCGTTCCCATGCACTATTGTTATATACAAGAAGGGTTGGTCCTTCCGTTGGAATTAGTGACTCTAACGCTGTGAAGGAAGTGTCAAGCAGACGTCTTGCAATTCTTTGCGGCTCAAGTACTTTGTTCCGGGACCATTTTAATTGCTCATCATCAACGTAATATTTCCAACTTGCCCAGTTATGTTCGTCTGTCAGCATCATGTCATCATATGCCCGGAAAAGATCGGTATACGGATAAGGATGCGCAGGAACAAGTGCAGATGCAATCGTTGAAAAAAATTCAGCCACCGGTACATTTTCGTGATTTTCCTTGCTTACTGATGTTTCATAGGATACCTGGGCAGCTCCAAAGCTCCAAAAGCTTTCCAGTGTTCCCTGTACGCTGGGAATTATGTCTTTGTAATGTGTTTCAATATCCTCAAAGAAATCCTCGACAAGTGAATTAATAAAATGAGGGAATACATAAGGCCTGCCTTTATCATCGGCACGTGTATTAAGAGCTTCTATATTATGCATGACATTTGGCTCAATTCCGGAATTATCACGAACTTTGGTAAGATGTATTAAATAGGAATCATAAGGGTAATCCTTAGTTTGTCGGTCTAAAAACAGATCAGTGATCCGTTTAATTGTGATATCAAGTGTAGATTCCCGGAAACCAAAATCATCAAAATGGTATACAGGTCCATCAAAGGTCAGCAATTTGCTCTCTGGTGTCCTACCTCTGAGATAAAAAAGGCGGGGATACTTCGGACAGTGTCCGTCCTCATAATTCCAATTGCTATCCTGTAAACGAAAGGAAAGGTATTTTTGACCGGCACTGGTCAAGGCATCAACATGGGACCAGGAAAACCCTGCATCATCGGTATGAACCGCAAACTTTGCAGGAGGTGTTCCAAGGATATCATTGAGAAATCTGGCAGAATAATAATTCTGTCTGACAATTTGCTCCGTACCCATACCCTCGGTTGCAAAATGTAAATAGTTATAAGGATAGTTCATGCGTTTAAATTTAAGATTTTCCTTTAATTTTTCAATCCAATCAGCATTGCGGGCCGCCAAGGCAGAACCGTACAGCAAGTAGGAGGCTTCCACCGGATATTTCAACTGATTGTCTTTCTCCCACTCTTTGGTGTAATCAATTTCTTCCAAAACCTCATCAAGATATTCAGGAAACAATGTGTGGATTAAATCCTCCTGATAATCAGTGTAGCCGATATCCAGGTGCATATCATGAGCAACATAGATTTTCCAGTGACGAATTTTTTTCTGGGGAAGAGAAATTGAGGCTAATTCTCTTTCTATATTCTCATCCCATGCAAATAGAGAAAATGTTACAATATCATTATCTCTTATTAATTCTGGAACGAGAAGTCTGATTTCAGACCTACCGTATGCAATCGGTCCGACCGTTTGACTGTATACAGGCTGCCCCGGTACCAATATACGTGCAGTAATCATACAATACTCCAGGGAAGTATTCAGGTGAAGTATTGTTTCACTTTTTAAAACACCATTATCTTTTAAAATCCATGGTGTTTGATGAATCTTTACGATTTCGAGTTCTTTCTTCATTGTTATTCCCTTTCTACTTCGTAATAACGTTTTATAACTAATTCTGCGAATAAACTGTCTGCCCATGCAAACCAGGACCGGGTAAAGATATCAGGATTATCAGGGTGGAAACTCTCATGTATAGCACCGGTATTGCCATCTGTATTTATTAGAAGTTCAATCATTTGATCCGTTTCGTCAGCAGAAGAGGCTGTTAAACCTTGCATAGCAAGGCCAATAGGCCATACATTACCATTTGGCGTATGCGGGCTGCCAATCCCTTTTGCAAATTTACCGTTATAAAAGCAGGGATTATCTTTACCCAGTACAAAACGCCTTGTATTTTGGTATATTTGATCATCACAGGTTGTATATCCTAAATAAGGGATGGATAAAAGGCTTGGTACATTAGCATCATCCATCAGGAGATAATTACCGAAGCCGTCAACTTCATAGGCATAAATTGAACCATAGTCCGGATGCCTGATGATACCGTATTGGTGTATGGCAGCATCAATTGTTTGCTCCAGGTGTTTTGCTTTCTGATAAAGGTGCTCATCATTCCATACACTATCACAAATATTGCCGATATAACGTAAAACAACAACCGCAAACATGTTGGAAGGTATTAAATAACCATATTTGCATGCATCATCACTGGGGCGAAAGCCAGACCAGGTAAGACCGGTTTCTTTTACAGGAGAGCCTTTTCCTCCATTTGTCAGAGTATCGCTTTCAGGAGCGTTGTTTCTCATAAAGGAATACTTTGATTGTGTTGGGTGATGCTGCTCTGTAGTCCAAAGGTCAAGGACGAGGTCTATTGCATGATGGAAATTTTCATCGAATATACTACTGATCCCTGTCGCCTTCCAATATTGCCATGCAAGGGAGATTGGATAGCAGAGAGAATCAATTTCATATTTACGTTCCCAAACCCATGGGTTCTGTAATGTGATATCATCACAAAAGCCATTATTATTAGGAGCTTCATTGAAGGCATTTGCATAGGGATCTATGTGTACATAGTCAATTTGGCGTCTGATTAGGCCTTCAATGACACGCTGCAAGCTGCGGTCCGTCCTTGCAAACGGAATATAGTGACGTACCTGGGCGGATGAATCCCGTAACCACATTGCCGGGATGTCACCGGTAAAAATAAAGGTGGTGTTGTCATCTATAATTTTTGTGGTTGTATTTAGTGTGGATAAAAAGCAATTAGTAAACATTTTTTTCTGTTTCTCATTAACGGAAAACTTCTCAGCGATTCTAGTCACAGATGTTATCGTTTCGGATGTCAGATTCATGGTTCATCTCCTTAATCAATTTTAGTTGACTTTAATATATCTGATAATGAATGGAATGAGAGTAGACGATTGTTAGTTGTTGAGTGGATATTACTCAAATGTTGATAAAATTAGAGGGAGAATATGATTTTGCTTCATATTCTCCCTCTCAGTATCGTTTAAACTATATTCAGATCAATAAATCCTTACTGAGGACATTTTATCATTGCATGCTGCACCTACATTATGAGTGCCGTAGTTAAAGAGCCATGATTGACCATCGAAAAGCATATTGTCGTAAATAATAGCAGAATAATTCTTAGGAATTGCCAGTGAACTTACAGAGTCATTAGGAATACCCAACTGTATTAATTCATTTAGCGAATAGGTTCCCTTGGTAAGTGTTACCGCACTGCCTTGAAACAGATCTCCAGAGTAAAATGTGACACCTCCATCATAATAAATAATGCAAGAAGTCATTTGATCGTTCGCTGCCGAGCCTATATTAGGTGAATCACTTGTGAATTCCCACATGGTACCGGCAAAATTATCTTCACTGTAAATTTCAACAGTACATCCGTCAGGAACTTTTAGTGATGTCATCCAGTTATCAGGAACAGCAGCTTGTGTGAGTGCTTCCTTTGTATATCTCCCGGGTCGTAAATTATATGATGCACCGCCATATTGATCATTCTCATAAACGGTTATCTGAGGAGTTGGTATAGACTGCTTGGGTATAGACTGCTTGTTCTCAGATTGATCAGGAGTAATCACTTGTAGAAAGGCAACTGCACTGCTGGCTTCATAGGTCTGGATCATACCGCTTGAGCAGAGAACCGTATAATCTCTGTACATTAGATTTCGCAGAGAATCCCTATTCGACCAAGCTAGGTTAATATTATTATGAATCCATGGGAGTTTAGGTAACTTATGTTGCCGGTGGCAAGATAGAGCATAGAAGCTGCACCAATCATTGTTCCCTGATTATAGGTATAGTTGGTCCAATCTACAACTCCCTGGTCGGATATCAGATCAGGGACGCTGCCGGTAGAGGCATTGAAAAGGTGGGTACGTGCCCAATTGTAGATATCGGTTGCTTTATTCAAATAATCCACATTGCCGGTTATTTCATAAAATTTCAGGGCAGCTATGATTGTCGGATAGTTGATACATGAGTTTTTATGACCTTTTCCCATGCCATCCGGTCCAAATCCCCAAAAAACGCCACCGTTAACAGGATCATAGGCTCTGGAATATACATTATCAAAGCCATCTGAGGCTACGTCAAGGTATTCCGCATTTCCCGTAATTTCGTAAGCGCGGGCCATTGAAATAATCCACCACATCAAATCATCAAAAACAAACCACACCTCCTGATTATTCCAATTATAACCGTCATATTGCGCATATCCGCCCTCGTAGATATATAGCAATAGTTCTGAAAAGCGTCCATAGCAACATCAGCAGTGGTAGAAGTATAGGCCTTGACTGTTACCGGGCTTGGTAAAAATGTTGAAACAACTAATAATGCAGTTAAGAGTATTACAAGTGCTTTTTTGTACGTGACATTCAGAATTTTCATTAAAATACCTCCTAAATTTAGTAAATAAACCCTAAAAAAAGTTACAATACTAAAGTAACCTTTATTTGATTGGTATGAAATGGATAAAAGTAAGAAGACGATTGGAAATTTCTTTGTTTTATATTGGAAGTGTCAGGATATAGGACAGATGCACCTAAATATTATGATAAAAATCCACTGATAAACTAACATTCGTCTACTTCGGTTTCGTAAAAATGCTGATATGATACTAAATATCATGGAAGGAGGGCAAATGAATTGCTTAAAACTGTTTTTGATGGAGAGAAAAGAGAGGAAATAGATCATCTGGTTGAGCTTTTGTTTGAGGAAGCTTATAGCAAGCTATACAAATTGAATTGTGCCGCCTATGTATCAAGGGAGCCCTTGGCATTTGAACATCGGTTTCAGGGCGGTAAAGTACCCCTTACGATAGGAGACAGATGGGCGGAGGATGTTTTTGACTGTGCATGGCTGCATATCACAGGGAATAAACCTAAAGGTTATCAAAATCAAGAATTGGTTTTTTTACTGGACTGTGGTGGAGAAGGTCTTGTATATGCCGGAAATGGGACAATAAAGCAAGCGATCACCTGTTATGCGTCTGATTTTGAGGAACAGCTTGGAGCACCGGTAAAAAAAGTTGTCTTAGCAGATGATGATTTGTATTTGGATGGTAAGATAGATTTTTGGATTGACTGCGGTGCGAATGATCTTTTTGGTAAGATGAAAGAGGAATCCCGCATCCATAATTTGTTTGTCGCCAAAACAAACAGTGAGATCAGAGAATTGGCATATGATCTGCAAGTATTGCTTACAGTAGTTGATTACAGTGATGATGAAGACTTCAAAAATGAAATTGTAAAAGAATTGAAAGGGATTGGCTCTATAAACAGGATAGATCATCATCTTGTAATAGAAATCAGAAGAAAAATAGGATATCTGATGAACATGAAAAATAATAAAGAAGTCTTTACCTATTCAGCGATAGGGCATGGACATCTTGATTTGGCATGGCTGTGGCCTATACGAGAAAGTGTTAGAAAAGGAGCCAGAACCTTTGCTACTCAGATTAAAAATATAGAAAGATATCCGGAATATGTATTTGGAGCATCGCAAGCCCAGTTGTACCAATGGATAAAAGACAGCTATCCGCAGCTGTATAACAAGATAAAAGCACTGGCTAAAACCCCTAACTGGGATTTGCAGGGCGCAACCTGGGTGGAGATGGACAGTAACCTTATTAGTACAGAGAGCATGATCAGGCAATTTTATTACGGAAAGAAATTTTTCAAGCAGGAATTTTGTGAAGCTATGAAAATTTTTTGGGTACCGGACAGCTTTGGATATTCAGCATGCATACCACAAATTATGCAATTGGCAAAGGTGCCTTATTTTTTAACGCAAAAGATGAGCTGGAATACAGTGAACAAGTTCCCACATCATTCTTTCTATTGGGAGGGTCTGGATGGCTCAAGGGTTCTTGCGCACATGCTTCCGGAAAGTACTTACAATTCACCAATGCGGGGAGATTTTCTGAAGAAAGGTGAAAATAACTACATGGAGCGTGGCATCTCCAATAATGCCATGGTTTTATTTGGTATCGGAGATGGAGGAGCAGGTCCGGGTTATGAGCATATTGAAAGAGCAAAACGATATCAGAATCTAAGAGGTATGCCCCAGGTTAAAATGGAAAAGAGCATGAGCTTTTTTGAAAAGCTTGACAATGGTATAACAGATTATCCGATCTATCAAGGAGAATTATATTTGGAGAAACATCAGGGTACCTACACAACCCAATCAAAAAACAAAAAATATAATAGAAGGTGTGAATTTGCACTACGAAATTATGAGATGCTTA
Organism: Herbinix sp.; assembly: GCA_029239235.1. Classification (GTDB taxonomy): domain Bacteria; phylum Bacillota; class Clostridia; order Lachnospirales; family Lachnospiraceae; genus Mobilitalea. The sequence continues at coordinate 6,039 of JAQZBD010000180.1, read as the reverse complement.
TACCCCTGGCCCAAAAACATAAGAGAGATTTACCAATTGATAAGAAAAAGCTGGAAAAGATTTGGAAGGAGATTTTACTATATCAGTTTCATGACATATTACCGGGATCATCAATTAACCGCGTTTATACGGAAAGTATAGAAAGATATGAGTTGATATACGCTGAACTGACCAATGCAATTGATTTTATTCTGGCTTATCTGTTTCCATATAGGTCAGTGATTAATTTTAATGCATTTGATTATGAAAAAAGCCTAAAGATTGATAAGGATTGGTATCGGATCAAAGTGCCTTCACTCGGTGGGGTAACAGTAGGCAAGAAAGACAAAATCATTGATTTTAAAGCTGTTTGCGGTATCAATCATATCGAAAATGACAAAATCATAGTTGCTTTTGAAAAAGGATATATCTCATCCTTATATGATAAACAGCTGGATAAGGAATTTGTTATGGATGGAAAACATATGGCTGTAATATCAAAATATACGGATGAAGGAGATTGCTGGGATATTGCACCAGTCGCCTATCAACAAACAAGACAGGATGCCAGGTGCATTTCTTTTAGAACAGGAGTTGACGGTCCTAAAGCTTATGCCATATGTGAATATATAGTGGAGGACAGCATCTTTACACAGGAGTTTTCTATTTTGGATGGAGAAAATATGGTATACATTGATCTGGAAATAGATTGGCATCAGGAAAGTTCCATGCTAAGAGTATCTTTTCCCGTTAAAATTAATACCACTGAATGCAATTTTAACCTTGCATATGGCCACCTTGCCAGAAAAATAACGGAGGATAATAGTATGGAACTGGCACAATTTGAAGTCTCAGGACATAAATTCATTGATATGTCGGAAGATTTATATGGTATTTCTTTCATCAATGACAGCAAATACGGTTATCGTTGTAAACACGGTATAATGGACTTGAACCTGGTAAGGAGTCCCAAATATGGACCTGGTACTAATGTTGATCAGGGAAAGCAGACGATACGTTATGCATTGTTGACGCATCCGGGTAAATTAGGCGTTGCGACCTATAAGCAGGCTTATTATATTAATAATCCATTTGTCATGACGGGTAATGATTTTGATGAAGCAAATTCACATAGTATTTATGCAACGACAAATGAAAATATTATATTGGAGACAGTAAAAATTCCGGAGGATGATAACGGAATTATTATCAGGTATTATAATTGCAGTAATACAAGGCAATCAGCAACCATTACGATTGAAGATTATAATGCCATTGAGCTTGTTGATATTACTGAGGATAAAATAAGAGATATTAATGACAATATGATTACTTTGAATGCTTTTGAGCTTATTAATATACGGTATTTAAGAAAAGAATAATATTGATTTCCTTCCTTGATGAAGGCTGTCCTTGAAGGTATCATCGAGATACATTTTCGGGACAGCCTCTTAATTATTCTACAATGGTAAACTTTTGTATAGATAAAACAAAGTTTTATCCACATATATGTTGAGATTTATCCATTATGTGAAAATTTATTAGTAGGTATAATTCGCATATAGACATAGATATACAACAGGATTGATCGACCTGATTTATGAAGGAGGCATATATGAAATTGTCAAAAAGATATTTACTGAGGAGAATATGGCGTTATCGAGCATTATATATTTTTATCCTACCTGCAGTGGTTTGGTATGTTATCTTTTGCTATATACCCATGTATGGTCTTGCACTAGGCTTTAAAGAATTTCATTTTAATTTGTCAATATGGGATAGTCCATGGGCGGGAATGCGTTATTTTAATCAATTTATAAATGACAGGATGTTCTGGCCGTTGTTACAAAATACGGTTATCATCAGTGTGTTAAAAATGGTAATAGGATTTCCAGCCCCAATTATATTAGCACTGATGATTAATGAAGTATCTAATAAGTATTTTAAGAAAACAATTCAAACAGTGACATATCTTCCTTATTTTGTTTCGTGGGTTGTATGTATTGCGGTTCTGGTTAAATTCATATCACCTCATGATGGCATTATTAACAATATTCTGGTAAATGTGTTCCATAAAGATGCTGTTTACTTTATGGGAGAAAAAAACTGGTTTTATCCGTTAGTATTATTTACGGACATATGGAAAAATGTTGGGTGGAACTCAATCGTATATCTCTCAGCCTTATCCGGAATAGACCAGCAATTATACGAGGCAGCAAGCATTGATGGGGCCGGAAAATGGAAAAGTATGCTACATATTACTCTGCCGAATATTATGCCCACGGCGTGTATCTTATTTTTACTTAATATCGGAAACCTTCTGAAAGCCGGTTATGAACAGATTATTCTTCTGAAGACACCTGGAAACAGTGCTTTGTCCATGATATTAGATACACAGATTATACAGCAGGGAATTCAGCAGGGACGCTATGAATATGCTACTGTTGCAGGTTTGTTCCAAAGTGTCATTGGACTTATCCTGGTTATCATAGTCAATAAAATCACTAAAAAACTGGCTGAAGTATCCTTGTGGTAGATGATTGGAGAAGAGGAATGATGAGAAAAAATAAAATGCAAATTAGTACGATTTTAAATTACAGTGCCCTATGCCTTCTTGGAATTATTACACTATATCCATTTATTTATATTTTAGTACTGTCGTTTAATGATGGGTATGACACACTAAAGGGAGGAATTTATTTTTGGCCAAGGGAGATAACTCTTGATAATTATATCAAGGTATTTCAGGATGGCAATATCCTGAATGCATATGGAATAACCATATTTAGAACTGTTATAGGTACGCTGATGGGAATAGTCATGTGCTCCATGTTAGCTTTTGCACTGGCTTTTAAGGATATGCCAGGTAGAAGGTTTATCGTTTTTTTCTTCTTTTTCACTACGATATTCAGTGGCGGAATGATACCTTATTACATACTGCTTCGTCAATTAAAGCTTACACAAAGTATATGGGTATATGTCTTACCGCAACTGTACAACTTCTTTAATATTATGCTGCTGCGGACTTACTTTGAAACAATACCCGAATCGATTGGTGAATCGGCAAGGATCGACGGGTGTGGATACTCCAGAGTTTTTTTACAGATGTTTCTGCCCTTATCGAAACCGGTTTTAGCGACAATTATGCTGTTTTTTGGTGTGGCCCATTGGAACGAGTGGTTTACAGGAGCTTATTATGTCCAGAATAAAGATCTGTTTCCGGTAGCAACCCTGCTTCAGAATATTTTAAATGAAGCAACCTTTGAAAGCGCAACCTTTGATGCAACTAAAATGAATACTGGTATTGCAACGGCAATGAGCAGTACAACACCTGAATCATTAAAGATGGCATTCATCATGGTTATGACTCTGCCAATTTTATGTGTTTATCCTTTTTTACAGAAGTATTTTGTGAAGGGAATCATGATAGGTTCTGTCAAAGGATAATAAGTATTGTATAATCGCCCTAAAGGCAATTATAATAAATTATAGGAGGAAAAGGTATGAAAAAGAAATTTAGGCAACTAACTGGACTGTTACTGGTCATGATATTACTGGTATCTTCATTATCGGGTTGTCAGACCAAGGACAGTAAAACATCACAGGATGAAGGTGATTCCGGACAAACACAGAATGTCACAGCTACTCCAGCGGATACCGAAAAAAATGAAGATGTTACACTTAAGTTTCTGATGTGCTGGAACGGTGCATCAAGCAGCGGTATGTCAGATTCGGTGAATAGTCTGGTGGCTCAGAAGATCAAAGAAGCTACAGGGGTGTCTATTGAAATCGAGTACATCACTACAAGTGAAGTAGAACGCCTGAACCTGATGTTTGCTTCCGGAAATATGCCGGATATTGTGAATGCACCTTATTGGGGAGGGACAAATGCCGAAACAGTAGCCATTAAGAAGGCTGCAAAAGAAGGTTTGCTCTTAGACCTTAAACCATTAATTGAAAAATATGGTGATAACCTAAAATCGGCTCTTACAACCGGTATTGCTGTTGGATATAAGGAGAATGATATCAATGATCCTGAATTTGAAGGAAAACAGTATGTTCTTCCACAGCAGGCACCAGCTACCAATGAAGATGTGCTGAACTGGGGCGGCGGACTGTATTGTAGAAAGGATATCCTAGATGCTTTAAATATAGATCCCGCAAGCATAACTTCTGCCGATGCCCTCTATGACCTTATGAAGAAGATTTCAGAAGGCGGATTTAAAGATATCAATGGGAAGGATGTCATTCCTGCCGGTGCATGGGGAGACGGATGGGATTATGTAGAGTTCTGGCGCCCGTTCCGTCAGGATCGCAGAGAAGAATTTGACTATATTGATGGAAAGTTCGTATATCGTGCTAATAATCCGGCGGTAGATGACCGCGTGTTGTATATGAGAAAGCTGATAACAGAAGGGCTTTTTGATCCCGAATGTTTACGTCAATCAGATACACAGGGTAAAGAAAAGATGGCAACCGGTCGTGTGGCAATCATTGGTAACCATTATTTCCATATCCGTGATTTTATGAATTCAACACTTTATAAAACAAATCCAGAGATGCAGTATATTGCAATAGGACCGCTGCCTTGGTCGGATGGTAAAACGAATGTGGTAGAAATGCCGGATCGTAACGGCACACCGGTCATGTTCCTTCCCAGTACATGCAAAAATCCGGAAGCTGCGATTAAAGTACTTAATTATATTAATTCAGATGAAGGCCAGCTCCTTGCCTATTACGGTGTTGAGGGGGAGCAATACGAAATGGTAGACGGGAAACCCAGAATGAAGCAGGAGTGGCTTGATAAATATAAAGCCAACCCGAAGGAACTTCAGGAGATGGGTATCAGATCAACTTTCACAGATATGATTTGTCTTGACAAGAGATTAAGTGCTTATGGCGAATTACAGCCGGGTGATGCAGAAAATCCTGATGTATGGTATGAACAGGCAAAATCGGTCCGTCAGATTGAGTTCTTGTCCGGGTATACCATTAAAGATGTAACAAAGAATTATCCTATGAAGGATGAAATCAGTTCCTTGATTGACTGGAATGCATATCGTGATGCCACTGAGCGTGCATACTTTGCAGACTCCGATGAGGAAGCATTAGAAATCCTTGAGCAATTCCGTCAGCAGCTTCGGGATGGAGGCATCACAGAATATGAGAAATGGGTAACACAGGAAATGCAAAAGCCGGAATACGCGGATTATATTTATTAATACTGTAAGTTGACAGAAAAGGTTACCAAACTAGACGTTGGTAGCCTTTCTGTGATAAACTATATCATGCTACTACCTTAAATCTTTCCTTTACACGAGGTGACATATAAATTATGAAAACAATCAAAAGAATGATATTGTCTTTATATCAGGATACTCCTATTGTTCGGAAATTTATGCTCTCTTCCTTTGTCCTTAGTTTAATTCCGCTGATATTGATGTCCGTATTGTTCTATAGTCGTTTTAGACAGATTATACGTAATGAAGTGGCCTCTTCTTACGAGCAGGTAGCATCTCAGTATGTATCCAATTTGGAAAATAAAATCAATATATACAATAACTTAATTGATTCGATTGTGGTCAATGGCACGGTGCAGAATGTATTTTCAAAGCAGGACGAATATAGTATGCGGGATACAATTGACATTTGGAGATTATTTTACCGTGAAATTGACAATTTAATTTATGCGAAAAATCCTCAGGAGATTTATAGCATCATGCTTTATGCAAAAGGTGATAAGTTTCCAAGAGACGGTATGCATTTGAGTAATTATGAGCAGGTGGCTGAGGAACAATGGTTTCTTGAGACCTTCCAGCAAAGAAAGCCATTTTATTATTACCGGTATAAAGTAGATGCTTTGAATATTGACTTATTATCATTTGTAAAATTCATCCCTAATTTGAATGGCGATACTTATACACAAGAACTGGGATTGATTAAAATTGATTTACTTGCCCGTGAGTTTTTTGGAGTAACGCAGAAGAGCGCCGCAACAGAAATCTACGATTTGTTTATTCTGGATTCGGAAGGTAAGATGATCTATACGAATTCGACCCA
>JAQZBD010000179.1 GCA_029239235.1 Herbinix sp. | reverse complement strand
GTATCGCTCTCATATCACAACCCCCTGTACAGTAATCCAGTAGGATTAAGGTACTTATAAGCCATTGGTGCAATCATATTAGTTTGTCCAGATCCAGAAGCAGTATAATTAAATTTACCTAATCCAGCACTCTGTAGATTATCTGCAGTATAAATTTCTGTACCACCATTTGCATTGATGAACTCAATCTGAGCACATACGGCTTTCTTAAATCTCGTTTGTATATCTGTGGTTTGAAGTAAGAGTAAGTCAGAATTCATTCGATAAGACGTAATTTCGTCAATCATTTCAGCTGCTTTTTCTTCAAAGTTGGGAAAGTCGGTTACTGAAACCAACTCACCCCTATAAGTATCTGTATAAAATGTTTGATCTACATATGGCACATTAACACCTCCTATTCAGTAGGATTTTGCGCCTTATCCTCTGTTTGTTTCTTTTCTTCCTCAGCTTTCTTTTCTGCATCAGTAATCTTTTTCAAGATACCGTTTACAGAAGATGCATTGCCTATTTCAATGTTATGCTCTGCAGCATAAGCTTTCAACTGCTCTACATCCATACCATCAAACTTAGATGGTTCATTTGGTGGATCTTTCTTTTCTACTACTTCTACCTCGTAGCCATGGTCCTTAAACCATCCTACCCCATTAACAAAAACTACACTGGCAGATATACCGCTGTATTGTTTATTCGGTGCATATATCTTAGCCATGTAATAATCCTCCTTATTGTACTTTGATTTTTCGGAACACACCTGCAGCCTTGGAAGCTTTCAGTGCGATTGCAGCTACCATTTCAACTTCACCTTTTTTTACTGCTCCTGCAGTCTTAAAGTCAGGCAGCCAAATCTTTACCGGAGAAACACCTGACATTGATACTCCATGAATACCATCCATAGCCAATCTTCCTGCATACATAGAAGTTTCACCAGTAACTCCATCAATTGAAACGACTGGATTATTCGAACCTGCTTTTGCCCCAAAATCTACCAGTGTTGTATTTCCGTATTTCTCTACCTGCTGTCCAAAAGAGTTAAGAGCAACCTGATACATACTGGAGCGTCTTGCGCAAGCTCTAATTTTAGCAATAAGTTTTGTATTGCCACCAATAAAGTCCACTTCTCCGTCTAACCCGCTTAAAAATTCGTCGAGCATATCAAGAAATGAAGTATAGTTAGATGTAACAAGTGCACTTGTGGAAAGGTCAATAGCAGAAACTGTGTTATACTCTGTATCTGTTCCAGTTAATGCTTTATCTAAGCCATCAAATGCATTTGCGTCAACCGCACTGTCACCATTAATGAACGTATCATTAAATAGTGCTCTAGCAGCCTTTACTTTCTGCTCTGATTGAAGTGTAACCTCGCTTACAATACCACCCATGTTAGCAACGACACGGTCAATCTCGAAGGATCCACCAAAGACTTTAAGTTCTACTGTATGCCTTTCTTTTTCGGTCGTACTTGGTACATATTCATTGTTTACTGCTCTGAATGTAGCCGTTGGTTGGGTTTTTAATCTGGTATAACCATAAGTGAGTGTAGCACCGCCACCAGTTGGAGATACTGCATCATCAAAGGTTAATTTGTCTAGAATATAACTAGACTTTCTAAACTCGTCAATAACACCCATCTGCAGGTCGTCTTGAACGTTTTTCTTAGCTTCTTCTAAAGTAATAGCCATAAATTAATCATCCTCTCTTAATTAAGTTGTGCTTGGATTGCAGATTGTACTGCATCCTTAAAGTTTTTTGTTTGATTGTTATCATTATTTAGTGATTGGTTAGTTTGAATACTAGTAGTCACCTTTGGTTTAATTGTAGCCGAGGTATCTTCCTTGAATAGGAATTGTTTGCTTTCCTGAAGTGCCTTAAGCTGTTCATCTAAACCAGTAATCTTGCCATCATCACCTAAGATTAGCTTAGTCTTATCGAATAAGCCAGCAACTAAATCTTCATCTTGTGCTTTGCCTGCGATTGCTAATTTAATTGCATTGGTAAGTTTTAATTCATTAAGATCTTTCTGATACTGTTCATCTTTGGTTTTGTTGTCAGTCTGCAAGGTCTCAATCTGCTTCTTAAGCGCCTCTGCATCCCCGGTAGACTTTTTTAAAGTCTCTAAAGCAGTCTCATTCTCCTTAACGGTACCTTTAAGGGTTTTATTTTCCTCGGTAATTTCGTCAAATCTATGTTTAGGGATATAAGTCTTAAGTTCTGTTGCGGATTGCTCAGCTGCTTTTGTTGCTAATTCTTCTGTTAAACCCAATGCTATAAATTGTTCCTTTGTCATAATAATATCTCTCCTTCGCTTCTTTATCCCGGTCTCGTCCGGTGGAATTTGGTTAGTTTAATGTCGTTTCGGACATAAAAATAAGACGTATTAACCCAACGTCTTTAGGGAGATAAAAGGATCACCGCCTTTCTATAAAGAATTATTAGTCTGCGCCATATATCATTGAAAATTAACTTTAATAACAATCACTCCTCTTTATTTGCATTTATAGCTCTTGAACTTTGCTTCTTTCCAAAACCCTCAACCTGTTCTCTGTTCCTACGCCTTGGAAGTCCATTTTGTTTGCAGTACATGTTAAGTTTAGCTTCTTTACGCTTAAGGCTTATTGCAATCTCTTGATAGGCTTCTTTATCACCTAATACATCAAACATGGCAAGTTCCCTCTTGGACTTTCTCACATCACGTTCAAGAGCTCGCTGACCTTGTAATAATTTGTACTGCTTATCGTTTTCCTCTTCATCTTGTGGAAAATTACGCTGTATATTAACACCAGGTACATAAGGCGTAATGGAATGACCACAATTAATACCCAGAAGACCATCAGGCTCACCATAAGAACTACTTTTCCATGCCGGATACTTCTTATCTTTACCACTGATACAGAATATCTTGCCTTGGTCCTTTGCACATTTAGGACGAGCTCCACTATGAGAAGAAACCTCTAAATAATCCACATCATAATCTTTAGCTCTAGCTAACTGAGTACCATGAGCAACACTTCCCACTGTAGATCTAATTACCATATTGACATAGGCTTCGGGTGTCCAATTCTTACCACCCTTATCAACAAAGGCTGTAATACCTTTAGAATTAAACTCTTTAATAGTCTTTCTTAATGCCTGTTGTCTACTCTCAGCTCCCGATATTACTTGCCCAGCTGATTTATTTAATACATTAATAGCCTCTTGATTTCTACCTATTTTCTCAGCTATTGTAGCAGTATCATTGATAATCTTTACATACATATCCTTTATATTGTTTCTCATTGTAGTATTAACTAGGTTTAGAGATTCTTTAGCTTGCTTCTGATAGCCCTTCATAGCCTGCTTTATATTTGGACTTTTATCAGGTTCAACCGCCTCTTCTAGTATGCCTTGCTTAACTGCCTGCTGAAACCCCGGTTCAATCTCTGATATAGTTTGCATAGCTGCAGCTGTAATCATATCTTCGAAATATGTACCGGTACCACCTAATGCCTGGGCCATGAGTTTGATATTCTGTTTATTGAGCTTTCCCATTTCTGCTAGTTTCTGAATCTGCCATTGCCCAGTAGGTGTGACTTGATCATAATTGCGAATATTACGGACAACATTCATCATTAGATCATATTCCATTTTTTCATAGACATCTGTAATGCTTTGAGACATTTCCAATATCTCTAATGGTGTCATTATTTATCACCGTCGCCTTCATCATCTTCCGGATTATTATTACCATTGTCCATATTAAACATATCAGCCTCATCACCAGTAACCTGACCTTCCTTTGCAATCTGTTCTAACTCTCTCTTTGCTGTTTCTTCATCGCACTTTTGAATCTGCATAATAGCCTTTAATTTTGATTTAAGCCCGGCTCCTACAAGTTTAATGTTATTATCTATAATGGCATTTTCATCAATGATGATTGAGTCATCAAATCCTATTGTAACCTCGTAATCTTTAACCGATTTAAGATCACCAATAGCAATACCAAGTATAATAATACTCTTAACAGTATCTTCTAAAGTCTCTTTAATAAGATTTTGATGCGATTGCTTAGTTCTATATGTCTTAGAGTTCTGACTAATTACTTCTGTAGCTGTTTTTAAACCTTGTGCTGCATCAAAAGATAATGTTCCAGGAGATAACCCCGTCTGAAAGCATAAAATATTTAGTAAAGCATTAATAGCAGATACATGCTCTTCTACTCTTAATGTCATTGTATTATCAGCGATTTTGAGTTCCTCTGTCTCATCTTTCCTCATCGCCTGGTAAACTTCATCCTCTGCATCGAAGTATCTAACCATATGCCCAGGATTCTCTGGATCAGGCACTGCTCTAATTGCGCTAACTGGAACAATGATTCTTTTCCGACCCAGAACAAATTCTCTGTTAAAACTATCAAACGCAACATCTAAGGCTTTTAATGTATCTAATGCATTTGCAAATACTGAAACACCTAATGGGCTGTTTGTATCAATGTTATTCGCTACAGAAGGGCGCATATAAGAGAATATGCTATCAGATACATTGTCTATATAAATAACTGGCTGCAAAGTTGGATATAAGACAGATAGAGCAACTTCTACACCTACTTCATCCTTCTTATCACTCTCAAACAAGTGGTTTTCAATAACAATCCGACTGTATTGAGTACCATCTTCATTTGTTGCTATTTCTGTATACTGCCATTCGAAAAGGGTGTAATATTTCTTTCCTTTGGTTGTCTTACTAATAAAAATACCATCGTAAATAGCTCTGTTATCCCATCTAGTAGGTATGAACATATCTGCATCAACATAATCTAGTTTTATATTGCCATTCTCAAGATAGGTTTTAATTACACTACCACCAATTGCAAAATTTAACTCTAGTAAGTCAGAAAAGTTCTTCCAGAAGCCATTAGCCTGCAACACTTTCTGTACATATTCATCATAGTCTTTATCTGAGACAGTTATATCTACCTGTTCGGAGAATGTAAGATTGGCTAACTCATTACACAATACCTTAGCAGCTCCAAGGGAATCCATTAATCTCTCTTTACCTGGGTTTAGCCCTGTTCTTTTAACTGTTCTCCAAGGAGGATTGCCTTGCCATATCCTTTTCCATAACCCAATACTATTACTGTAAAAATCGTCATAGTCTGGAATACTTCTATTCTGAAATGCTGATTTAGCACCTTTTATAATACCCATGCTGTACAATAACCTCCTTATTGCTTGAAATATTTTAGTGAACACCTTTCTCACCTCCTAATTGATATAGTCCGTATAGAAGTGATTAATACTATATCTGAATTCATCCATTGCATGATTATAAGCATCTATTGGCTTACCGTTTGCATCCCTGCAGTACATACCAATTTCTTTTAAGAAGTCATAATGGCTATATGTATCTGTCTCAACCAAATAAAACAAGCCGTCATTGATAGCATTTTGCGCTCTCTCAAGTCCGACTTCTATACCTTTACTGGCTCCTACTTTTTCCTTGCCATTATTATTTGCTTTATCTGTAACAATGCCTATCTTGTGTAGTTCTTCTCTTAACGACTTACAAGCAGGGTCCACATAAACACTTGAACGGTGCATTCTGAATTTCTTTTCACACCAATTTATAAATGATTTAATCTCTACTGCATAGGTTGACATAGCCTTAACCTGTCCTGTTTCGGTTCCTGAATGATAGTAATGAGCCACCCTGTACATAATATACTTCTTGATCATTTTATCGTATATGATGATATTGCAAGCACATGAGGTTGCGTCTCCCTGGCCACCATCTGCAGAAAAGAATAATTCAACCATTGTTTGGTTATTCTTATCATCTATTAATTTAGCCTTAATATGTCTCGCTGGATCAAACATGGCATATATCACTCCGGCCGGAATAACTCTCTTACCCTCCCAGTCTCTTGCATAAAGATAAGGACTCTTAAGCAGTGTCTTTCTTATTTCTTCTTTACGTTCTGGAGTAATAATTGGATTATCATTTATTGTCCAATGTAACCAGGATGTATCTTGTACCTCAAATACTTCTTTAATAACTGGATCAAATGGTGCCGGAGGGTTAAGATCTGCAACATGCCATCTCTTTTTAGCAGCAAAGGTACGTCTAAAACATTCCTGTATCATATTCATGTGAATTAAGTTGATTTCACAGAAGTATACAGAACCAAGTGATAAACCGGTAATACCCTTATGGCTATCTGCTTTACCGCCACCTTTATAGTAGACTCTTCGAATACCTTTTGGAGTAGTAATCTCTAAGTGGTCACCGTTGTCATCGTGTCTCATTCTGCAGTTACCATCAAATATATGTATCAATCCAAAACCATCACATTCCATCACAAGTTTATATGCTTGCTCCTGATTGTATGCCACTACAAGATGGTTCTGATCATCTGACTGCAATAAATATAAAGCGTATCTAAACACTATAGCAGTGGTTTTAGCACTTCTGGGAGTGCCCTCATTAACTTCTAGAGTATGTTCGAATGGCTGCGTGATATATGTTGATTGCTTTTCTGACCATATCATTTATTACCACCTACCAATTCAAGCAGAGCCTCCATAAGTGAAGTATCAGACTTATTATTAAGATCTGCTTTCTTCTTAATGAGTGCAATACGTGCTTTCTGCTCCTCAGTAGCAAGCTCCCAATTGTTATGCAGCAGTTCATCATATTGCTTAATCATACTCTCTAACGTCTTCATGGCCCGGCTCTGTGCCTGCAGGAATGTAGCATGTTTATCCCAGGCCTGTTGTACTTCCCATTTTTCACTGGATCCTGATTCACTGTATCCCTGTGCTATTTGAGTAGTAGTTGAATCTTCCTGGTCCTTAACATACATAAGCTTTTGTGCCCGGATAATCGCTGTATACTGCAGCTGTATATTATCCCATAGTAAATCGAGTGGATCCGCTGATTGAATAGCTCCCATTATCTCTCTTGTTTCTTCCGGAAGCCATTTCGCAAAGAAACCATACTTCTCAGCTTTTTTATTACCAGGTGGTCCACCATCCGCATTTTTATTGCCAGGTTGTCCACCTTTAGAACGTTTGGAACGTTCCGTATTTGATTGGAGCGTTCCATTCAATTGCTGTTCCCAATTGTCTTTCGACTTCCACCCTCTAACAGAACCTGGTGAAATATTTAGTTGACTTGCAATCTCAACTAAATCAATATTACCATTATTATCTTTATAGATTTGAAAAGCCATATCTCTATTTGGATCTCTTGCTTTTGGCAACTATCACCACCTCTTATTCGTCGGTTTTGTGTATGAAAAAAGGAACTGGTGTGAACAGTTCCTGAATGTTATAATTTCTTTTAGATGCTTATTATTATCTGTGAATGAATTTTTTTTAATAGACATTTTCTAATCCATTTAATAATAAATGGAGATACAACAGTTATAATTAGTAGTGCAACTACATTTGTCAAAACGTCATAAATAACTCTTTCGAAAAAATCCATATAATAATACCTCTTTAAATTTTATAGATTTCACTATGCCAATAATCTTTACTTAATTCAAATGTAATATTTTCCATTAATGTAAAGTATACCAAAATATTTAAATTATTAATTTTTTAAAATTTTTAACATTTCCATAGACTCTTTTACTAAATTGTTTGATACATTAATATCTAATATATCGCAGTCTTTTTCAATAACACCAAGATCTACCAATGTTATTACTGTTGTTTTTATAAATGATATTCTTAAGTATTCCATAATCATTGATATGTCTTTATGGATGCTTATTTTGTCATCCAAATTTCCATTCTCAAATAATCTATTAATTAATTGATTGTCTTCAGATGCCATGGAAAATTGAGAATTTATCATCAATTTCTTAAAAAGTTCGCTTACCGTTATTTTATCTTCCACTTATATCACCCCCTTATACTACAAATACTACCACTATTTGCCATGATCTGCAACACTAAAAAGGCATCCAGGAACTTAAAGCCTGAATGCCTTTGAGGGGAGTATAAATAATTAATAAAGGTCACTGGGGAAGGGAGTGGAATTGGCAGGAGTCGAACCTACCCCGCGGATTATTGGTGCACCTCACCACATTAACTTACCTCGTTAAATACAATTCCAAATCAGCTACCGGGCTTTTACACCCGGAAGCCGGAAGGAGGTTCATGACTATGTCTGAACTTCCATGCTAATTATATAACAGGTTTTTGTGGAATTGTTGGAAAGTTTATATAAGTTCGAATTTTTTTACTTATACCACTAAAGTCCATATTTAATAATTCGCCTATTTCTCTTAGCTGGTATATTGCTTATGTAATCCTCAATATCTAAAATAAGCTTCCTAGCTGTTTCTATACGTTTCCTTTTCTTGGCTATCAACTCCTCTAGCTCAATTACTTCCACCGGATCATCCATTAGTACTCCTACCCTAATCGGAGTATAAGGGAAGTCCTTCATAGAAGAACTAACTTTACCGGCAACTACTGTCACCTCTTTATCGCAAAGCTCATTGATTCTTTTCTCCTGGTCAATTATTTCCTGCTTTAGCTTTCTGTACTGCTTTAGTTCCTTTTCCGTCAATTAATCACCCCTTTAACTTTTTCATACCTGATACCTACTTTTTCCCTAACAACATTTTACGCCTAAACTCATCCTTGCTCATTTTATTAACATCTAGGAAAGGATCATTTTGTTTTATGACAAGTCTCTTAAGTCCATGCTTTTCAATAAATTTATGTAACTCATTAGAATTAACTCCAAAATATTTGGCTGTATCTACCAGACTGGTAGAACCGTTGGTATAAATTTCCCGAACTGCCTCAACTGTCATAACCGGATAAGTAAGTTTATTTTTTGGTATTGCCTCTCTTATTATTCCGTGCTGATTACAAAATTTACGAATAGTGAAATCAGAACACTTAAGCTTTTCAGCAATGCCTTTATAAGACATACCTTTATTAACATATAGGTCCCTTATCTGCTCTTCATCTAACTCAATTACTTTTCTACCACCCGCTTTAGGACACTTGTCAGTTTCAACCATCTTCTGGACAGCATTTTTAAACTCCGGATTAATGATTGCCGGCTTTCTTTTCTCTACTCCAAGCAGCTGTTCTAGCTCTGCAGTCTTTTTATTCCTCGCACCAATTATTCTAGTGACCACCATGTCTTGTAGATCTACCATGTCATCCTGGCTTAATACTGTGTCTATAAAAGTAGTACCCCCATTGCTATGTAATGCAACTTTACTAGCACCAAGTCTTCTAGTTCTCCCATGATTCTGTTTATGTTCTTCACGCGTTCATTCGCCTGCTCTAATAATGTTTTAGTATCCATATTTACCCTCCATAATTTTCTTTATTCACCTATAGATGAATAATCTGATTTTATTCATTATTAAGGCTATATTTTATTTAGCTCTTCATTGTAGCCCCAATCTACGTATTCAAATGCAGCTTGTTTACCTGCTTCTTCAATCTCTTCTTCGGTAGCATTATCCTCTACTTCAAATTCAAATTCACACTCTGAACCAACTACATTCGTACTAATACTTCCAACAAATTTTCGCATATCCTTTACCTCCCTAAATGATAATTTCATTACTTACCACATGAACCACGTAACCCCTTAACTTTTGGTTTAAGTGGATTTCTATAACACACATATCCACTGCTTAATACGGAATATCCATTGAAATATTTTGAGAAAAAGCAATCATTACAATATCTTTTTTTCATGAATACCTGCTAATCCGTAAAAGTAATCTCAATACCATACTGCTCTTTACATACCTGCAGATATTCTGCCATCGGTACCGTATCGCTGATAATTGCTTCTACCTTTTCATCAAAGGTCTTCTTAAACTTATGTACCTGGAACTTACTAAATCGAAACTCTTCCAGGAGAGCTACCATGCTTATAACTATTGCTACCTCTGTCGCATGTAACCGCATCTTAGTTGTTGCAGCTTCCATTTCAGCCTTAGTAAGGTTAAGTGATACTCCAGTAAGGTTCCTGTACTGTATTTCTTTCTCCAGGGCTTCGATGCCACCATCATTTACTATCTTAAGAGCCATGGCTAATCCCTGGTTCCGGCCAGTCATTAAATCATTTGTCTTTCCCATCTAATTCCCTACCTCCTTCTGCATAATTCAGAATGTCGCACACGTACTGCCCCATCCGACATTCCGCACAGATTGTCGCAGATGTGTTCCATCATTTCAGTGGTAATTACATTTAGGTTCATGCTATGCATCCTCCTTCATAAGCCATTCCTTAATACAGACAATACAACCCTTTTCTAAACCATCATGTCTGCATCCAATCAATTCATTTGTTTCATCATAGTGCAGATTACAGGCTTCCTCATACTCATCTGTTCGATAAATTGCATCTGCCAGTCTATCTATATCTTTCGTATATTTCTCTGCATTTGTCATGATTTCTCCCTTCTAAGCAGCCCTTATACTCTCGATTCTTGCTTTTAAAGCATTTAATAAGTCATCCTGCGTTACTCTCTTATTCTCCAATGCGGCCATAACATCTTCATCCATAGTTCCGGCAACCACCAAATGGTGAATTATAACTGACTCCGTCTGGCCCTGCCTATACAACCTGGCATTCGCCTGCTGGTAAAGCTCCAGTGACCAATTTAACCCGAACCAGACGATGATATTACCTCCAGCCTGAAGATTTAACCCATATGCTGCACTCGCTGGATGCGCTAGAAGTACATCAATCTTTTTATTGTTCCAATCCTCTATGCTCTTAGGGTTCTTAAGCTCTGATACTCTAAGCCCTGTCTTTGATAATGCTTTCTGTAGTCTGGCTAGATCGTGCTGGAAATTATAAAACACAAGAATAGGTTTACCCTGTGCCGCTTCGGCTATCTCCATGAAGGCTTCGACCTTGTTGTCATGGATTTCAATAACGTTCCGGTTTTCGTCATAAATAGCTCCATTACACAACTGCAATAATTTATTTGACAACACAGCTGCAGTACCGGCATCAATCGTTGTTGTATCGTCAATCTCCAATAACATTTCTCTCTGCAGCTCGTCATATCTTTCCTGGGACTTGCTATCAAGCTTAACATACCTAACATTATCAATTCTTTCTGGTAAGGTAAGATAATCCTTGGCAGATAGACTGATACAGATATCCTTTAGTTTTTCGTTTATCAGCTCCTCCGCTCCGATCTTAGGCATGTAACTGAAAACTCTCTCCCTGGTACGTTTATCTGGATCAAAATAACGGACTCTGTATGCCGTTACTGTTGTCTCTAATCTCTGTCCAGAATCCAAAAGAAATACTTGTGCCCATAAATCCATTAGCCCATTAGGGGCGGGGGTACCGGTAAGGCCTATCATTCTCTTAATGTGGGGCCGTACCAGGCATAGCTTTTTAAACCTCTTTGCTGATGGATTTTTAAAGCTGGAAAGTTCGTCTATAATAACCGTATCAAATGGCCAGCTGTTCCGGTAATAGTCTACTAACCACTGCACATTATCACGACTTAGTACATAAATATCACCTGGGGTATTTAAAGCCTTAATGCGCTTTATCTGGGATCCTAGAACTGGAATAACACGAAGCAGCTTTAAATGTTCCCACTTCTCTGCCTCTCTTGTCCAGGTATCCTCCGCTACCTTCTTTGGGGCTATCACTAACACTTTACGGACCTTAAAACGGTTATACCTTAGGTCATTCATTGCTGTAAGAGTAATAACGGTTTTACCCAGTCCCATATCGAGAAACAGTCCTAAATTTTCCTCTGACACTAGACGATTGACACAGTATCTTTGATAGTCATGCGGTACAAATTTCAAATCAGACCACCTGCCTCTAAGATATCTAAAACAATATCATGCTGTTCTCCGGTGCACTGTTCAATCCCAAATATCACACTGTCAATAGCTTCCGGATCATCCAGTACACACACGAAGCAGCCATATCCTTTAAGCCGTTCCATCTGTAGGGACTGAAGTTTCGTAGGTTTCTTACCCTTTTGCTTTAATTCTACAAAACCGATACGGCCGCCAGGTAATACTACCAGTCTGTCCGGCACACCATCGTTGCCCGGAGATACAAATTTATACGCTCTGCCACCGGCAGCTTTCACCTTTTCTGTAAATTTCTTTTCAAGCTCTTTTTCAAGCATTTTTATCCCTCCAAATTTAACCGATGTAACAATGTAACATCCAATTTCCTATATATTACCCTATATATACGCGTACAAGGGTACGCAGGGGTACGTGTACCCTTATTTCCTTTATTATTATATATTTATATATAAAAATGTTACAATGTTACAAATAGTAGTTTTACTAGTAATATCAAGGCTTTAGGGTGTAACATTCGAATGTTACAAGCTGTTACAATGTTACAAAAGAATGTTACAAAATCGAAGAATGTTACAAGAGAATGTTACACTTTTCAAAGCCTCTTTGAACTCCGTATCCTGGTCCGAACCGGATAGTTTTTTCTGACCTTCTCCAGCCTTCTAATGATGCTAAAATACCATTGATTTCTGCTGCATCTGATTTGCGCATCATATTAATGTGTCCTTTGAAGCACTCGCACCATACCTCTATGGCACATACCCTATCACGTTCCATTAGGGTGTTTGCATCTGCCTGATCAAGCATCTGCCAGTTAAACATCATACGGTCTGCAGAAGATTTCTTATACCAGTCAACTGGAATTTTTCTTTCTAAGAACTCTTTAATAATTCCTTCCTTAGGGTTACTCTCTTTGTGGTCCTCTTGCTGCCTCATTGCTTCCTCTGCCACAGTTCCCTCAAGATATATCTTTTCACCTATCTGGTACCGCATGAAAGCTTCCGCCCATATCTGATCCACTTCCTCAGGTAACTGTTTGAATACATTCTTAGTAACTTGCTGCTTCCCTAAATCTACTGGCCAGAATCTTCTATTACCGGTTCTATCCTTTAAAAACTCTTTATCATTTGTTGTACCAACTATAATGCAGCACCTTGGAAATTCACCAGTACGTCTGCCATAAGGCGCCCTATATACATCTGTTTTTTTACTAAGAAACTGTTTTACTGCATTCATTTCTGATTTATTAAATCCGGTCAATTCTCCAGCTTCTATAATCCAATAACCCTGTATTAGTTCAGATGCATCCTTGCCCTCAAAGGTTGCTAGACTGTCGGAATACCAATCCTTGCCCAGGATTCCAAAGAAAGTACTCTTCCCTACGCCCTGAGGGCCAGAAAGAATAAGCATGTTGTCAAATTTAATTCCTGGATTCATTACTCTGGCCACCGCTGCTGTTAATGTCTTTCGGATAACCATCCTTATATACTCTGTATCTTCACATCCAAAATAATCTACTAGCAAAGTATCTAACCTGGGAACACCGTCCCATTTAAGAGAAATAAGGTATTCTTTTAGCTTATGCCTCTTTCTAGCCGTAGCATAAACCGCTACAGCATCATAGATACGTTCCTTGCCAGTAATGGTGTATACTTTTTCTATGTAGTGCCTTAGGCCAGCATCATCTTCATCTTTCCACGGTCTCTGCCGGTACCCTTTTGCAACTATATTTTCCCACGGCATTGGTGCAACTATTACTGCACGATTACCAAATTCATCATGATAAAACCTGTCTTTTAGTTTTGGGTCATTATCCAGTATAATCAGTACATTATCTATTGTTTTATTAGGGAGTCCTGTTTGAGAACTACATTTTAAGCGTCCCAACCAATCCATATCCGGCTTATCTTCAATGTTGTTATCTTGGTTAAAAGATGCCCCTGTAAACTCCTCCTGTGCCCTCTCATAGCGTTCAATACTGACTATCTTAGCAACTTCCTGATCATCCATGGCAAACTCGCACATGGACTTAAAGCTCTGTAGATTAGTCACTGGAGTGTCTGGCTTGGCGTCGTCATCTTTATCCTGGAATAAATGAAGTCTTACCAGGTCAAAGGCATTACAGAGCTTCCCAGCAGCCGGGTCTGTTGCATGATGGCTGTAAAGAAAATTACCGTTATCATAAAGCACCGCGCCACCAACAGTTGAGCCCTCCGTATATGTATATCTGTCACCTTCGCAGTAATCATAGATATCTTGAAGAAATTTATCTATAGCTGCAGGTATATCATAAATTTTGCAAAATGCGCCAACAACGCCTTGTTTTTCTAGTGGATTACCCTGTTTCTTAGCAGAACGGTCTCTAAGTTTTGCTGCTCCTGGTACTTCTGGCCATTCAGCTACGTTTCGCCAATCTGTGTACAGATTCAGCATTCCATCTTTACTTAAGAAAGGTTTATCACCATAAACAAATACATATTCGCTATCACTACTAATACTTGGCCAATACATTAACCTTACGGGCTCGAAGGTTGTAGGGTCAAAGATATGCATATTCAAAAAACTAGCTGTCTTTCTAGCGATAGGTTCGTATTCATCCGGCGAGCAGGGAACATCTAAAGGTAATATAATACGCAACCTTGGAGCCGCTCCCTCGTGCTTTCTAGTAGAATAGATAGCATAGCCACAACCTAGAGCATCTACGGCGTTAATAACCGTTTGGGTACCACCAGGAGCAATACTATCAGCATCCAGGGTAACCAAGTGCCGGTTTAATGCAAACCCGTTTCGGCGCTTGCCTTCCTTTAATTCACCCCCTACAAACCCGCCCACGTCCTTTAATTCGTCTTGCTTAGACTTAGAGTATGATTTATATTCTGCAAGTGTTTCCGGGTGTCTTACTGGTTCTGAGAGCTTTTGTACCATGGCGGACCATAGGAGCTCCTGGGTTATCCAGCTGGTAGCTTTTCTACTGTTCGCCACGGCTATTTTTAGTTTTCTGTCATTTAACATAGCTCCTACTCCTTCTTGTAATAAGTTCCTGTAAATCCATCCGCATTAAGCGGCAATCCCTGCGCCCAGGGAGCTGATTGGCACATAATGCTTACAGCATCCTCAAGACTTTGTGATCCGTTAATAGGTATTTCAGTTATTACTTCATCGTGGATATGGAAATTAATTTTATAGCCGGCACAATGGAGATTTATAAGAGCATAAGCTAGACAATCTCTTGCGACTGCCTGAACGATATTCTCGACTAGTTTACCGCCATATGTTTGAATTGCTTCCCACTTCTTATTTGTTTGGTTCTGGCCCATAAACCATAAAGACTCAAAACCTCTATCATTTGGTATAAGTTTAGGTTCGTTGTAGAATAATCTTCTTCCTGAAGGAAGTATTATCATAAGTCTACTTTCGTCCCTGGTGAATGTGATACCATGGGGCAAGGATGAAACAACACCATACTTTACACATTCTACGGCCCGTTGTTCGACACTGTACCAGAAGTCTACAATTCGTCTGTTTGATCCTCGCCAACGTCTTACGATATCCGGAAGATCTTCTTCGGCCAGTCCCATGTTTAATGCACCCATTTGAATAAGTGCACCGGATGATCCTTGATATCCAAGTGCCAGCTCTGCGACTTTACCTTTTTGTCTTAGCTCATATTCCGGATTTCCTTTTTTAATAAGCTCTATTGGTACGCCAAACATTGCAGATGCAGAAGCTTCGTATATTTTTCCATGAGTACGGAATACATTTAGCCGCCATTCTTCTCCAGAAAGCCACGCAATTACACGAGCTTCTATAGCACTAAAGTCTGCCACTGCAAACTCATGTCCTTCTTCTGGTATAAAGGCTGTACGGATTAACTGTGAAAGGGTATCTGGAACATTTCCATAAATAAGTTTAAGTGCTTGGATATTTTGCCTCTTAACTAGCTCTCTTGCAGTATTGAGTGACTCTATATAGTTCCTTGGTAGATTCTGAACTTGTACTAATCGCCCTGCCCATCTGCCGGTACGGTTAGCACCATAGAATTGTAATAACCCTCTTACACGGTCATCACTACAAACAGCAGCTGTCATAGCATTGTATTTTTTTACACTTGCTTTTGCTAATTCCTGCCTGATCTGCAGTAATGCTTGTACTTCATCGCTACCGGTTTTATTGGCCAATAATTCAGCAACTGTTTGTTTTGTCAGCCCATCCAATTCAATGTCTGCCTGAGATTCAATCCAGGTTTTTAATTGTGCCACGCTATTTGGGTTCTCTAGTCCGGATATATCTTTCGCTTTATCTGTTAGCTCATTGGCCATATGTTCGTTAATAGCAAGAGCACCATTCACCATGTCCGTGTCTATGTTTACTCCATGAATATTAATTTGTTGATCTACCTGCCATAGTTTCCACTCTTCATCAGGTACCGGATAGGCTGAAAGTGTACGACTAATTTCCATTTCTGTTACAACGTCTTGTCTGCAGTATTCTTTAAACAAATTCCATTTACCTGGCTCATGCTTTGGAAGATTTCTAGTGCGTCCACCGTTCCGCTTTGTAGGGGCGCATGGAACACAGAAATACTTAATCAAAGTTTTACCCTCTGCCATTTTTCGTTTGTCTGAAGGAAATCTAAGTGCTTTACCAGCTGAATCTAAACTTCCAGGGAATCCGCAATATAAGGAATGCACCATGGTACAGCGCCATTGCTCGATATGAGTTTCAAAGAATTTACTAAGAGCGTAATATTCAAAAGCGGCATTAAAAGCTGTTTTAATTACTTCTGGTCTATGTAGGTCCATTACTGTAAAATAGGGAATCTTTTCACCTTGGGCTAGATCCACTACTTGAACCGGACTGCCATCATAAGAGTAAGCAAATAATAGAATTTCAAAGTCCGGAGACTGCACGTATTTGTACAGTCCGGACTTCTTAATATCAACGCTACTAAAAGTCTCTAAGTCAATAGATAAAGTTCTCAAATACCCATCACTCCCCCAGACATTGGCATACCGGTTACTGGATTAACCTGTTGCGGTTGCGGTACTGGGTATCCTTGCTGCTGATATGGTTGCTGCTGATATCCAGGCGCTTGGTATGGAGTTTGTGTAGGTGCCTGTTGCGGTGCAAAATTATTCTGTGGTTGTTGTACCTGGTATCCTTGCTGCTGTATGGGATTACTCTGGCTGAACCAAGCAGGATCTTGATATTGCTGCTGTGGCTGCTGGTATGAAAACTGATTCTGCGCAGGTGCCTGATAGGTTTGCGGTTGAAACTGTTGTATCTGATTTGGACTGTAGGAATTGTTACCACCAAAGTCATCTGCAGCGGAAGTTCTTCCACTAAGCGGATCTCCATCAGCGAGTTTCTGGACATTACCTAGCCCACAACCAACACCTTTATTACCATTTTTATTATAAGCAAAGAATCTAAGAGAAACTCGGCCATAGCATCCGGAATAAATTTCTGCTTGATTGAGAATTGGTTGAACATTGATATCTACTACAGACGGTTGCTGTAAAGAAGATGCTGTCATAACCAAATGCCCTTTACACTCTTCCCCAAAAGGTTCTCCGGATGTAGGTCTTACCCCATCACCGTCATATAGGGGCATGTTTAGTCTAGGTGGTCTTACTCCTCCAAAAGTGCTTGTAATTCCTTCCTGTACGGCAGCATCCATTGCTTGCTGTATTGCCTGTATGGTTGCAACATCTGATTTAGGAATTAAGATAGTAAGAGAATATTTTGGTTCTCCACCTTCCTGCGGTGCTCTTGGTGTAAAAATGTTTGTAAAACTGAATCGTACTTTTCCTGTTGTTATTGTACTCATGATACGGTATCCTCCTTATATATGTTTTCGCCTCCGAAATCATCGGCTGCAGTATTATTTAGTTTCATTTCAGGTCTTTTATCATTATGTAAAGCTAAAGTAGGTGAGCCTTGTGGTTTTTCAATAAACTGTGAAAGGATATTACTGTAATCATCACTACTAATTATCTTTTCTACTTCGGTAAGGGATAAAGGTTTACTTTCGTATAAAAGTGCCTTTTCATAACCGGCAGCCTGAAGCGCTTCGAAAGCCTTGTCGAAATCAGTAATAGTTCTATTGCTACGCCCTTCTACTATTTTCCATCCTGGTATTTCATTGCCCTTTACTAGCTGATCTAATGCATACTTTTCTAGTTTCTTAACCCACTTAGAAAGAAATTGAGCCTTTTCAAGAATTTCTCCGACAGTAGCTGCAGCTTTACAGAAACTATCATCACACCATGCACCCTGCTTAAATTCACCTTTTCCATCAAAAGCTAAAGCTGCAGCTGGTTTTACAATAACATTCGCCCAAGTATTCAGCTCCTTCGCATTTGTCTCCCAGTAAGAAATGTTATTTAACCTTGGCTGTACAATATGCAAAGTCACTTTATCAATGGGATAAAACATCTTGTAGGCATTGATGACACCAACTGCGTATAACGATAACTGCGGGTTCGCCTCTGCACTTACCGGTACACCTTTACCATATTTAAAATCAAATACATGGCAGTCTGATCCGGATAGAATTACGCAATCTGCAGTACCGAAACCTTCGGGGGCAATATTGCTATAGTCTATTTTCTTCTCTACAGCTATGTATGGCGCAGTTGGATATGCATAAGCTGTAGTTGAAACATACTCAACATACATATCTGTAAATCGGTCCATTTCGTCCTGATACCGTGGATCTTTCTTTAATTTGTTAAGCCTCGTCTTAAAGGTTCTTTCAGACATTGCAATTTCCACAAACAGCTTTCGTAATTTCAATTCGCCCATTGCATGAGCTAGAGTTCCTTCTTCTGCAGCTTCGGAGGACTTGTCCTCGAACAAATCCTCTAGTCTTGCAGAAGGAGGACAATTCAACCACTTTTTAGCGCTGGATGCGGCTAATAGGGCGTGTTCTCTTTCTTCACTCATTAGATGTTAGCACCTGCCCCTCTTAGCAAGGTAGCAAGAGCTGCATATTGATCTTTTGGTACCTGCATCAATGTTTCTGCACCAAACTGTGAAAGTATCCCCATAACAGCGTCATACTTTCCGGCATCACATAATGAAGTCATTGCCACTGCGATTTGATCCTGGGTATAATTTTGCGCTGTGTGGCTTGTAGGTACCTGACCCTGTGGTGCTAATTGTCCAGGCATATTCTGCTGTGCAGGTATATTGGGATGAATAGGTGCTTGCTGCATTGGCTGCTGATATGCAGGCATTGGGTTTGGCTGCTGTATCGGCGGTTGCACCGGCGCGAATTGCTGTACTTGATTTTGATTAGGCATAGTCTGTTGTGGTATTGGTTGCTGATTCTGTACCAGTGCATTATTTTTAGTACCCAGCGCACTTGCCAAATTATTGATGGCAGTAATTAATCCTTCTAGCTCCTGAATTTTGATTGTTATTTCCATGGTTAAAATCCTCCGATTTCTTTGTGATAGGGTTTACAGGTTCCTCTTTAATACAATCGCATTTTTCTCCTGGGTCCAGATTGGCCCCACAATATTTACAGGTGTAATAGTTGTTCATTCTTTCATTGCCTCCTTCAGTAAATCAGCTATACATTCGGGACACATATGTACTCCATTTTTCTCAACTAGTCCATCCTCCGTGGATCCACAGC
>JAQZBD010000343.1 GCA_029239235.1 Herbinix sp. | reverse complement strand
CAGCCACAGAGCGGGACGAACTCCGCCGCTGTTATCGCCTGTTGAAGGATGAATCGTGTTGCTGCTGTAGCGGAAGGTGCCGTTTCCCTGAATGCCTATGTTGCCGTCGCCGTGGATATATACAGCTCTTCTATTGTCACGCCCGGACGACCGAAGCCACCACCACCATACATACCCGTCGAATGTCGATCTTCGCTTATTGTTGTTTTCGTCTTTCCTTTGAAACCAGTATCGTTGTTTGGAGCTGCGATTTTCAAGGTTTTTACTGCTGTCACCGAAATATTTGCACACTACTTCTTCAATGCTTAGAAGAAAAATGTAATCCCGAGTATCTTCTCCGCCTCGTGAACCGTACCACTGATTATCGTGGTTTTTGTTCAATGCCGGAATGATTCTTGACTGATCGGCTGCGGTGAATTTGTTATAAAACTCACCGTTAAGATATTTTCTTAGCGAGCAGTCAGCCCAGGTCACATCACCAGCGCAATTATTATAGGGGTGTTGCCCAATCATGTATTCAGCTATAATCAAGGCCGCATTGTCTTGTATATCAAGAATGCGCCATTGATAACCGCCAAATGGCACGATTGAGCCGATACTAAACTCACTCATTCTCTTTCTCCTCATTAAGTCAAGAACAATTTTATAAGTACTTGTATTATTTTTTCTTAATAATTGTCTAACCAAGATTAAGCTCAAAATATGGTTCATCCACAAATCCTGTATCTTCATACTGCCTGAAACCACATTGAACAAGACCACATTTTCTTATAATATTTAATGAAGCTTGATTATCAGGGTGTACTGAAGCGTATATACATGTAGCCCTATTTCCATCCTTGAGCCATTCAACATATGCTTTCAAAGCCTCTGTACCATATCCTTGATGCTGGTATTCTTTTGCAAGGTGAATAATCAGCTCAACATGAAGCGGGTCATCCTCGTCGAGTTTTCCTCCACAAATGCCCAATAGCTTATCGTTTTTCATAACCGCAAAAATTGCATTGCCGTACGTATTATACTGACTGAGACTGTATTCAATAATTTGAGGAATTTTCTCTTTTGAAATCACGCCTCCACAGAAGCGCATTGTCTCACCGTTGCCCCAAATATTATTGAAAAGGTCGTCCAAATCCCCCTGCTCAATTAACCGAAAGCTTAATCTTTCTGATTCAAATATCATTGTTTATCTCCTACGATTCAAATTTTTCACCCAAAGCTTGGGGATTTGCTTATTAAAAAATCACGCTATGATTGAGAAATAAGTGACTCATCACCATACATTACTTCCCATTGATGGCCATCCAGATCAGCGAAACGATCATAATACATCCAACCTTCATCTTGTGGATCCATATAGCGTGTCGCTCCATTTTCGAGCGCATTTCTAACAAGCTCATCTACTTTATCCCTACTTCCTACATCAATAGTAAGAAGTACCTGTGTAGTAGACCCGTCTGCTATGGGTCTGTTTGTAAATGTATTAAAATATTCATGCGATATTAACATGGCATAGATAGAACCGTCGTTTAAAACTAAGCATAAAGAATTATCATTCGAAAACTGTTCATTAAATCCAAAGCCAAGTTTTGTCCAGAACGCTCTGGTTTTTTCAATGTTTTTAACAGGTAAATTAATATAAATTGATCTTACAGTCCTGTTTTTATTCATAATATCTCCTCCGTTTTAAATGAAAGTGATAGTAACTCCTCTTCTCTATACTGAGTTAACTGTTCTAGTGTCTTAATTCCCGCATTTGTCAAAGCCCTATGTGCTGGCTGACTAATTTTAATAGTGGATAGTTCTTGATTCATAAAACCTCCTCTCGTTTTAAATAAATAAATTTAACAAATAACGTAACCTGGTTCGCTGTTATGAACTATTGCGAGGTAAACTTACTTCGCAGAAGTTTATTAGTTGCCGGCAAAGACAAACCTTTGTATGTTGTATTGAGATTTGCCAAAATAGGGGTATTAGAATTTGATTTACTCCCAAGAGGTACCTTTAATTTGCAATGGTGTTCCCTCTAACATAAGCTCAAATCCATGCTTTAAATAAAACTCGACATTTTTCTTTTCATCCGGGACTACGTCTACATAGAGAAATTCTTTGTAGCCAGCTAACAATCTTTTTAATAGTGATGAAGCAACTCCAATGCCTTGATACTGTGGATTGACTAATAAGCAATCAATGGTAGCTTGCCATATACCATCGTCCAACCCTCTAATTAGCCCAATCAGTTTTTTCCCATCCCATGCAGAAATTACACTACTTGAATTATGCAATGCCTGTTTCAATTTTTTCGGGAAGTTACCAGAAAACCAGCTAACAGATTTAAAGAGTTCTTCAATTTGCCTTTCATCAAAATCCTTTGTATATCGGTATTCAATCATAAGCTTTCTCCTTGTCAAATTCCTGTTTATTGCTGTTTCTATCCTATAGTTCGCTGTTGTAAAAGGCAGCATATTAAATAAAACATCGGATTGAATTCATTGCTGTTTAAAAAAGGCAAGATACCCACCACTACAAAAGGTATTAAAATCATGCACAGTATACAGATACCTATCATAATATTTCTCGTTTTTTTCGGAAAACTCATTTACATAACCCCCTTTATTTGGTATTAAATTTTATAAGATTACGAATCAATAATTATTCTTAACAAAAGCAAAAGTGTATTCCTACATACTTCCTGAGACTGCAAATCTCCCACATACATATAATTCTTTTGACCTTCCAACACAGTGTAATTTGATTTATATTGAATTAAATACTCTAGTTCGTCTTTTTTTAGATAAGTATAATAAATGAATTGTTCTTCCGAGATATGGTTAGTATCCTTTCGAAATATTCTTTGCTGATAATGATATACATTGGACACGCTGATACCCTGCAGAATCGAAGTATTTTCTGAATTTAATAATTCAATCAGTTCCTGAAAAGTGTTATTTTCATATACCGATTTAACCTGAGAAAAATTCTTTGATATAAGAACATTCACCTCAACATTACTATATAAATAGGCGGATATCTTCGCTAGTTCAACATTGGAGTTCTTCTGAAAAGTAACGCATTCTAAGTTGTCATACCGATGTTCCGGTATATTATTCAAATTTAAGAGTAAGTCATATCCATTATTTCCGATATAATTCAGAAATGTTTGATATCTCTCATCATCATCGCTAGATATACGTGAAAAATGAACATTTCCCTCATTATCAAATTCAGGGAAACAATCTTTAATCCCCTCAGATAAATTTGCCGAATATTCCGAATATAAATTGTCCACTATTTTATCGGTATCTTCGGCAATATTAGATATCTGTTGAAAATTAATTGTATCTTCCTCTGTTGTTATACTTGGTATCTGCATCGGAATATACTTCGTTATATATTCGTATGGATTACAATTGTCTATATCTGTACCTTCTTCTGATTGAACCTCATTTGAAACGGATGGTTTTAAATTAGGAAAAGAAACCTTAACGATAAAGAACATTAAGATTACAATCAATGGTATAAGAAATAATAAGAAATTTTTCTTCTTTATCCATTCCATGGTAATCTCCTTCCCTGATATACAAAATAGTATATGC
>JAQZBD010000178.1 GCA_029239235.1 Herbinix sp. | reverse complement strand
CGATATTCCCCGGGTGTCTTTCCATATACATTTCGAAATGAGTTATGAAAGGATTTGACATTGGCAAATCCAGATTTAAGAGCGATGTCAGTAATATTCTCCCCGCTGCTGCCAAGCAATGAGATAGCCTTGTTCAGTCTGATATAATTCAAATATTCCTGAAAGGATATTCCAAGCTTTGCTTTAAAAAAGTGGGATAAATAATAGGAGTTCATAAATTCCTGTTTTGCCACTTCCTCCAGGGTTATTCTTTCCGTATAATGCTCCTCAATATAACTTAAAATGTTCTGAATACGCTGCATATCTTTTCCGGATTGCACTGTTTCCTGCTTTTGAGCCTGGGGTATATTTCTAAGGATTATCAGCAGTAAGCTGTTTAAACCGCTCTCGATCGCCAGCTGGTATCCCTTTTCTGCTCTACGGTAATCCCCTACCATCTGAGCAATATATCTTCGAATTTCTTGAAAAACCTCTTGATATTGATAGGTTTGTGCTCCTGTCGGCCATTGAAAGGAGATATTCTTAATCTGGGGATAAATATTCTCAAAATACTCCAGATTAACCTGAATCGCTACAATGATATTTTCCCCCTGACCGGTTGTAGAATGCATTTGTCCCGAATTAACGAAAAACAAATCATCTTCTTTCAGTTCATAACGAATTCCATTTACAATCAGCTGCAGCTCACCTTTTAAGACCAGAAGCAGCTCTACTTCCTTATGACCATGCATATCGAATTGATTGACACTATGAATGGTAATTCGTGTATTTAAGCCTTGCTTATAACGAATAATTTCATAATTGGCGGACATAACCGATTCCTTTCCGATGCTACTTCTTGGCAGATTGCTATGGGCTGTTGATCCGGAGTTACCTTTTTACTCAAACCTATTGTAGTAACTCTATATATTCCTGCGCCTCTTCTGCACCCTTTTTATATTCAATGCTATTACTTAATAAATATGCTTCCTTGAAATAGTATATTGCTTTTTCCCTGATCGCTTTTTCATGATACACCTTTCCTAGATTCAGCAAAACACCAATACTATTTTTCTGATTTCCGGTTGACTCCTGTACGGATAATGCCTTTTCATAAAACATAATTGCATCCTCCAGCTTACCGTTTTCAAAATATATGGTTCCAATATTTTGGAAGGCATCTCCTTCTCCCTGCTTATAATCGCAGTCCTGACAGGTTTCAAGAGCTTCAAAATAATACTGCAATGCCAATTCGAAATCCCTCTGCTTTAAGAAAAGCATTCCTAGATTATTTAGCTGAATCACTTCACCAGTCCTATATTTTGTTTCCCGGTAAATCTCTAAGGCCTCCTTATAATGAACAAAGGCTTCCTTATAATTCACCCGATCGGAATAAATATTACCAATCATTCCAAGGGTATTAGCCTGACCTTGCTTATAGGATATCTTCTTATGTAGCTCTGCGGCACGGTTGCAGTATTCCAGTGCCTGATCTAAATCACCCTTAAAGCGATAGGTTGAACCCAGATTCAGCAGCTGGTTCGCCTCTCCCTGAATACCACCGATTTCATGATTGATTCCTACTGCTTTGGCAAAATACTGGATTGCTTCATCATAGTTCTCCTTAGAGCTATAGATATATCCGATATTCGCCAAGGTATTCGCCTCTCCCTGTCGATTTCCGTTCTCCCGGTTCATGCGCAGGGTATCAAATTGATATTTTAATTCCTCGCTCTGCTTCTCCTCATGATACTTTTCATAAATATCAGGATGAGTGCTGCGAAATTTATCAATAATTTGCTCCACCACAGGGTGAGTCTTGATATCATGATTAATGGCTAGAAGTAATTCCTTCAAGGATTCCGGATTATTATACTCCGAGGTTTTGATGCATTGAAACAGTAAATCGACTCTTCCTAATACTATATCACTTTGAGAGCTCTCCGTGGTATGACCTAATTTATTATAGAGGAACATTGCCAGCTCATAATGATTGTTAAAGTCCTTCCCCACCTGGCTTACCCTGTTCTTAACTGCCTTTTGCAGCCTCTCCAGAGCAATTTCCCCTGCTAGAACCAAACCGTTCAACTCATCTAAAATCTGATATTCTTCAAAGGATAATTCCCCACTATAGGGCTTATAAACCAAATCATGTTCTACCTCTGCCCAGGCATGCATCAGCGCGGAAGCAATCTGAATTTCAATCAGAGTTTCTGAATATTTCAACGTATCCTCTGACAAATCCTTCTCTTTTAAATAAACCCTGTAATGTGTCGCCCAGTAACCAGAAAACCGTTTCTTATAATCATGCTCTTTCTCCCAGAGAGGCTGTACCGGCTCGGGAAAAATTCTTCGTTCCTTCACGGTAAAATTGGATTCAATAAATTGTTGTACTTTAGAGAGATCTCCGGGGAAATATAGGGCAATACGAACCCCTGACAGATCAGCAATGTCATCCATAATATCCTCAAAGGTATTGTATTTCTTATCAAACTCTCTTTTTTCCAATTTATTTCTTAATCGCTCCGGTTTCTTTGCACGGCTGGTAACGATGGTTCGAATACCCATCTGCTCCATAGTTGTCTCACAAATTTGAGAACAAAATCTCGCTGCCTCTCTATAAAAATCCAATTTCTTTGTATATGCTTCAATAAACTTTTCAATCACAGCCATAATTTACCTCCGAATGCAAAAAATCCCCTCAAATCAATGATCGCCATTAACCCGAGAGGATTCTTCAGTTCTTGACAAGTGAATCTGTTCATGAATTCACTTGTTTACCTATATTAACATTGGATTACTTCGATGTCAATTACTTAAGAGCGTCCCTGTCTTCCTCACCGGTACTAACACGCACAACATTTTTCACATCATACACAAATATCTTACCGTCACCAATATTACCCGTATGTAATACCTCTTTGGCCGTTTTCACTACCACCTCAGCCGGAATCTCACAAATTACGATCTCAACCTTAACCTTGGACAATAGTTTAACATCCACCGGCATGCCTCGATAATATTCTTTATGACCCTTTTGAACCCCAAATCCCATAACATTAGATACTGTAATACCTGTTATCCCAATTTGATTTAATGCATCAATTAAATCATCCAATCTGTTAGGGGACGTAATTATATCGACCTTTGTCATTACATCACTCATAAATCCATCTCCTGTTCTCTTTGGTTTCATGATAGTGTGGTTAAATGACTTTTCTCTCACGTTACTATCATCATACCATTAATTGTCATAATAATCAATGAAATCACATACCTTAGTGGTTATATATATTGTAAGCAGCTTCCCCATGTAAGGTAAGATCAAGCCCCGAAGACTCATCTTCCTTGGTTGTTCTTAATTTGGCTACGAAGCTAATTAACTTTAGAATAACAAAGGTACCAACCGCTGCATAGAAAGCAACTGCTCCAATTCCTATCAAATGCGCCTTCAATAATCCAAAGTTTCCATAAATAACACCATCTGCACCGGCCGGATTGATTGCCTTACTTGCAAAGATTGCGGTACCAAGGGATCCCCAGATACCTGCAACACCGTGACAGCCAAAAGCATCCAGTGAGTCATCATATCCAAGCTTTGCTTTTAATATTGCTATTGCAAAGAAGCTTAATGCACCTCCTACTAAACCAATAAAGAAGGCAGATATGGGCGATACAAAACCTGCTCCCTGTGTAACCGCAACCAGGCCGGCGATTGCACCTGAGATTGTTCCAAGGGTAGTTGGTTTTTTATTAATTAACCATTCACAGACAACAAAGCCGATTGCACCTGCTGCCGCGGAGGTATTCGTTGTTAAAAATGCATTAACAGCAACTCCGTTAATTGCTAATGCACTTCCCGCATTAAACCCAAACCAACCAAGCCAGAGGATTCCTCCTCCCAGCACTGCCATAGGCACATGATGAGGATCCGGTTGAGTTTTCTTTCTTTTACCAATCACAATTGCTGCCACGAGACCGGATATACCGGAGTTGATTTCAACAACAAATCCGCCTGCAAAGTCTAATACTCCCAGGTTTCTTAACCAGCCGTTATCGCCCCAAACCCAATGAGCAATGGGATCATAGATAAAGGTAGTCCAAAGTAATATAAACATAATGAAAGCAGGGAATCTCATACGTTCTGCAACAGAACCCGAGATTACAGCTGCGGTAATCACCGCAAACATCATCTGAAAAGCAACAAATAATAAATGTGGAATGGAAGAAGCATAGGTTGCATTAGCTTCCATACCAACATTCTTTAAAAACGACCAATCAAGTCCTCCGATAAAACCGAACTTATCCGATCCAAAGGCTAAGGAATAGCCAATAAAAATCCATTGTACTGATATTACTACGAGGGCTGCATAGCTGTGCAGGGTTGTACTTAATACATTCTTACTCTTTACCATACCTCCATAAAATAACGCTAATCCTGGCACCATAAACATTACCAGCGCTGCGGAAAAAATAACAAACGCCATATCTGCGCCGTTTAATCCTTCCATTTCATTTTCCTCCTTTTTCTGTTTGAGCGGTGTCTCGGAACGCCTTTGTACCGAAAGTTGCCTCAATTTTGAATAATACAACTTGGAACCAGACATTTCATGCTGATACAGAACTACTTCTGCCGCCGCTTCCCCTTTGAAGGACTAAAGCATGATAAACTCTATGAACCCAATTAAGCCGAATAATACCGATAAATGTACAAAAAAATGGCGCAAAAAAAATGAGAAACATTACGTGTCTCATTTTTCAGACGCCATTGTCATTCTGAAAAATTTAATTTTAAAGTTGAATTAGTTCATTGACTCATTTTGTAACATACCATATTACCTGCTTGACTACACAATTATAAAGAAACCTTCGAGAAAAATCAACAAAAACTTTCAAAACTTAATTATCAGAATGTTCCCTTGTTCCAAAACATATATGGATTGCTCCGGCTCCAAAAAAATTATTTCAGTGCCTCTTTTCCCTCAGCCCCATTGCTGATACGGATTACATTGCTAACATCATAAATAAATATCTTGCCATCACCGATATTCCCCGTATGCAGCACCTTTTTTGCGGTTTCTACGACAAGTTCTACCGGCAGTTCACAGACTACCACCTCAATCTTTACCTTCGACAACAGCTTTACATCAACAGTTGTGCCTCTGTAGTACTCCTTATGCCCTTTTTGTGCTCCATAGCCTAATACATTAGATACGGTAAGTCCTGTGATACCAATCTGATCTAAAGCATCAATCAAGTCATCGAGTCTGCCCGGAGATGTGATTATTTCCACCTTCTTAATAACATCCTGCATAATTAACCTCCTAGTCTGATGGTTTCATTATAGCATATTACGAAAGGGACCGCAATTCTTTAGCAGATTAACGAAGTAACTTTTTAATTCCTCTGAGGTAACGCCCATTCAACAAATCAAGAATTCCTTCCATCATAGACTCTGATATCATACCCTCCCCGGAGGCTACGATTGCTTGAAAGGGCATCTCCCTAATCATTGCTGACATCATTCCCTGTTGCTCCTCATGACCTTTGGTCACGTCCTTTGCCGTCTTTTCTGCATACCTAATCATGATCTTTCCAAAAAATTGTATACCTTCCCTCTTGTGCATACCAATCCCGGATTAACGTATTGTAGTATCCAAAGGTTTTCGTATCCAGCTCCACCATTACTTCTTTTGTCTCCCCTGGCTGCAGTTCCACTTTTACAAATTCTCGAAGCTCTTTTTTCGGCAGGAATACCTTATTATTTTCATGTGCCACAAAGATGAATGCTGTTTCTTTCGCTGTCACAGCTCCATCATTCGTTATATGAAAGGTTAATGTAAGGTGCTCACCATAATTACAGTCGTAGCGATCCAGCTTGATATTTGAATAGGTAAAATTAGCATAAGACAAGCCATGCCCAAAGGGAAATAGTACCGGCACTCCCGCTTTTTCGTAATAGCGATATCCCACATAAATACTCTCTCGGTACTCCGCTGTCAGGCTGCCACCGGGAAAATAATTGTAGGAGGGGTTATCTTCCAAACGAATTGGCCATGATTCCGCCAATTTTCCACTAGGGACTGCTTTTCCCAATAAAAGATTGGCAATTGCGGTACCGGCACCTTCCCCCCCAAGATAGGCAAGCAGAACTGACTTTACTTTGTCAATCCAGGGCAGCTCCATCGGTGCACCACCACTTAGTATTACGACAACATTTGAATTACATCCGGCAACAGCCTCAATTAAGCGATTATGCTCCTGTGGCAGCTTCATATCAGATCGGTCAAAACCTTCCGATTCATACCCCTCCGGCAGTCCTGCAAATATATATACAATATCCTTGTTCTTAGCAGTCTCACAGGCTTCTTTTATTAATAATTTTTGCTTTTGGATTTCCTCAGCTGTTGGTTTCCCCGTCCTCCTTTTCGTTTCGCCATAACCTTCAGCATAAGTGATCTCCAATCCCAAATCTATAAAGGCATCCCAGGCATTGTCAATTTTAACAGGGTGCAGTTTAGAACTCCCTGCCCCTTGAAATCTGGGAGCTTTTGCAAAGCTTCCGATGACTGCCGCTTTTTGCTTACTATTTCCCGGTAATAAATGATTCTCGTTCTTTAATAAAACCGCAGATTGTTCTAATGCCTTTACCGCAAGATTATGATGCCTGATGGGATCATAATGATAATCCTTAACTCGACATTTCATTGCTTTTAATATTAATTCCGTCACCCGGCAGGCAACCGTATCCAACGCCTCCATCGTTAGTTCCCCGTTATTAACGGCTGATATTATTTTGGCATCGTTATATCCATCGTTGCCCGGCATTTCAAGATCAAGTCCGGCTTTCACGCCAAGAACTCTATCATTCACGGCGCCCCAATCCGAAATGACAGCTCCCTCGAACCCCCACTCCTTGCGCAGTATATCTGTCAGTAAATACTCATTTTCACTGCAGTAAACACCATTGAGTCGATTGTAGGCACACATTACCGTCTCCGGTTTCCCCTTCTTTACAGCGATTTCAAAGGATCTCAGATAGGTTTCTCTTAATGCTCTTTCATCAATAACTGCGCTAATCGTCATTCTGCGTTTCTCTTGGTTATTCACGGCAAAATGCTTTAACGAAGTTCCTGTTCCTGTACTCTGCACCCCTTGAATCAGGCTGGCAGCCATCTCACCGGAAAGCATCGGATCCTCACTAAAATATTCAAAATTTCGTCCACATAAGGGACTCCTTTTTTGATTTACTCCCGGCCCTAATATAATTGAGACTTCCTCCTGAAGACAAGCTTCACCGATTGCCCTTCCGACCTGATACACTAATTTCCTGTCAAAGCTGCAAGCCAGAGCACTGGCAGTGGGAAAACAAACTGAGGGCAGGCTGTCGCCAATTCCCAGGTTATCTCCAGTACCAACCTGCTTTCTAAGCCCATGCGGCCCATCCATCATCGTGATAGAAGCAAGCCCTAGCCGTTCCATGGGTTTTAAAGTCCAGCAATCTCTCCCTGAGCATAGACCAGCCTTTTCTTCCAGCGTCATTTGAGCAACTAATTCCTTTGCTACCTTCCTAATTTCAACTTGATCAATTACGACTAGATCTATTTCAACTTTATTATTTATTTCAAAGCTATTATGTAATTCAGATTTCATAAATACTTGACCTCCTCTGTCACTTATTTCTGATTGTTATCCCGAATTGTCTTCTTCATATTTTCAAAGGCATCCCTTCCCAACGGCAGTCTGCATACAAAAATCGCAGATAATATTAAGCAGATTACCGGTACACAACTGATGAGAAATCGAATTCCAAAGAGTGCAGAGGCAGGTTGCTCAAGAACTTCTGATTCAATCTTTTCAACATATCCAAAAAGCCCAAGAGACGCGGTAACTGCTGCTACTATGACTGCTGATGCTACTTTATACAAGAACATCGCTGCTCCATATATCATGCCCTCTCTTCTGACTCCATTTTTAAATTCATCTACTTCAACAACATCCGGCAGGATGGAAAATGTAAGCACTTGGGAAGCCGAAATACCAATCCCCATAAGAATCGTGATTAAAACCACAACCACCATATTACCCGCTGGTATGAATAAGCACGTAATCAGAGGTATGATAAAGTAAACCGCAGAAATGACATATGCTTTTTGCTTCCCTATCTTGTTACTGATACCAACCCATAGAGGAGTCGCAATTATGGCCACAATCAGCGGTATTGCCATGAAGATATAGCTAATATCGTCTGATATTTGAAGAACATATTTCATAAAATAGATATATAGTGCCATAATGATATCAAAACTTACCATGTTAAAGATGAAAACCCCTAATACCAATTTAAATTCTCTTAACTTTATCAATGACATCAAATTTTTCAGGATATTGACCTGCTTCTCTGGCTTGCTGTATTTTACACGTTCCTTTGTTCCAGCAAAGGCCAGCAGAACAGTGACGGCGATAATTCCGGCTAGTGCCCACCCCATAATAGGAAAACTTTTTTGATAAACACTTTTCCCCGGAAAAATTGTATCTACAATCAAAGTAACTCCCATTGCAGAGATCAAGGATCCCACAAAGGAAAACGCCATTTTATACCCGGATATGCTTGTTCTTTCATTATAGTCCTGAGAAATCTCCGGAAGTAAGGAGTTGTAGGGAATAGAAACCAAGGAATATAAGGTGCTGAATAAAATTCCAGCTATTGTATAATACAAAATCATCTGATTCATTTCCTGAAAGAATACCTGCCATAATAATGCAAACCCAATACTTAAAGGAATCGCTCCAAATAATAAGTAAGGTCTTCTTCTCCCAAAGCGGGTATTCGTATGATCTGATACTACTCCCATCATCAAATCACTTACCGCATTCCATGCCCGTATTATTAGAAATACATAGCCAGCCCATGCCGGTGATATTCCTGCTACGTCAGTCAGAAAAAAGACCAAGTAAAAACCGATTGCACCATATGCTACGTTATTACCCATATCCCCTAAGCCATATGAAATCTTTTCTCTTGTTCTTAACTTATCCATTTCTATTCCTCCTCTTATTTTCAACTGTCTAAACTTTAGCATAGGCGGTATTTAAAAAATATCATAATTTCCTTTTTTCATATCAAGATTTATTGACATTTTTAATTTTAAAGCTTAGTATTTTATAAAAGTCAATTAGTGGGAGGAGAGGTATGCTTGATACCTATGAAATATCTTTATTAGAGGCTATTTACACCGCTGACAGAATCCCTTTATGGATCTATGGTAGTGAATTGAATCTTACCAATTATTTTTTTGCTAAAACAGCTGATAATATTAATAAAACATTACAGGAATATATGAGTACTGTTATAAGAAAAGCTCCTTATCTTGATTTTGACCTTCTCTATTATAATAACGAATTATATTATATCTTTTCCTTTGATCATAAAAAGGAGCGGTGTTTCTGTCTTGGAGGTCCTATGCTGTTAACCGGTATCTACCCTCCTACTGCAGTAAAATCACTTTCCTTCTCTTGCAAGTTGAATATGAAAGAATTAGAAAACCTGGTTGATTTACTGCCCATCATCTCTTTTACTCATTTCAGCTCTTACTTAAGAATTACCATGTTGATTCTGAAAAGAGAGGCTCTAAGCCTTGATGAAATTAGTAATTTTAAAATAACCAGCCTCCACGATTCCTTGAAGCGCAGTTTTATTTTTGAGTTGTTTGAGAATAGGGAGGACGGACGGGTTCATACCTCCTATAGTCAGGAGCTGACCGTTCTAAATTATATTAAAGAGGGGGATTTGAAACGATTAGAATCCACTTATCGGTCTCTTCCACAGATTAAGTATGGAAAAATGTCTGACAATCCGATTCGCCAATTATTTTACGGATGTATTGCTAATACAACCCTTGTGACGCGATATGCCATTGAGGGTGGTTTAGAGGAGGAAGTTGCCTTTACCTTAAGCGATGTATATATACAAAAAATGGAGAAGTGCAAAACTTTATATGAACTTCATTTATTGAATGAAAAAATGGCTGTGGATTTCACAGAGCATGTGGCGAAAGCCAAAGAAGGGAAACATCCTGCTTATCTAGAACCCATCAACAAATGTATTGAGATGATTTATAAAAACCTTCATCAAAGGATTACCCTAAACATGCTGGCAATCGAGGTTCATCTTACTCCAAAGTATTTGTCCCATCTATTTCATAAAGAAACCGGACAAACCCTCACAGAATTTATTGAAGCTAAGCGCATCGAGGAGGCAAAAAATCTTCTGATCTATTCACAGTATTCCTATAGTAAAATCAGTACTTATTTATGCTTTAACTCACATAGCTATTTTATTTCTGTTTTTAAGAAAAGGGTTGGCATAACACCAAAAGAATACCGTATCAAATATACAATGCCGACCTGGAGAGTTACTTGATTAAATTAAAATCTTGATTCAAGTGTCAAAAGTCATATTTATACTTCAACCATGAATATGTGTGTGTATATATTCAGATGGCGCAGACCGGCATCTTGTGATTGCCTGTACTTGGCAAGCACAGGATGGTAAGGCAAGTCCAGATGAATATATACACACACATATTCATCTCATTACGTAAATCTGACTTTTGACACTTGAATCAAATATATCTCATTAAAAATAGGACTGTTACAAAACACAGCAATCCGGATCTGACCTACTCTAACCTACTGTTTGAGGTAAGTCATATCTGCGGAGCTACACTTTGCAGCAGTCCTACTTTTTTACATCAGATGATTCAGCTTTCTGATTACAGCCGATTCATTTCGTTTATTGATTCATCTTATTTCATAATCAAACTTTTTTAGCTCACATATTTTATGGTTTTTGTAGGACATTTTGCCATACATACCGGGTCTGAACATAATTCAATACAGATATGCTTATCAATTACCGGTAAATTATCAACCATCTTAACCGCGCCATGAGGGCAGACCTTTGCACAAAGTCCACAGCCGATACATGCTACCGGGCAATCGTGCTTAGCTTTTTGTCCTCGATCTTTTGAATTACATGCCACATTAATCTTAGAATTAATCGGAATCAATTCGATGATTTTCTTCGGACAAATAGTTTCACATTTTCCGCAGCCGGTACATCTGACCTTATTGATGATCGGTAAACCCTTATCATCCATTACTATAGCATCAAAGGGACAATGCTTAGCACAGGTTCCCTGTCCAAGACATCCATATTGGCAGCTCTTTGGTCCTGTATGTAACAAACTCATGGCAACGCAATCATCAATACCGGAATAGTTGAATTTCTTCGGTGCACTTGCGATCGGATTGTTACATTTCACATAGGCAATTCTAGGTTCTACTTCTTTGGCCTTCTTTCCCGTTAACTCAGATACTCTTCTGGCAACCGGATCTTTACCGGGAGTACAAAGATTCGGCGGTACTGTAGGATCTGTAACAACAGCCTCAGCATAGGCTTGACATCCGGCAAAGCCACAGGCACCACACTGTCCCTTCGGGAGTACTTCTTCAACGATATGAATCAAAGGATTTAATTCAACCGCCAACTTTTTATTGGCATATGCAAGCACTGATCCAAAAAACAGTCCCACACAACCCATTACCAGGATAATTAATAACACAATACTAATATTAGCTGTCATATTTCCCTCCTATAAGCTGATCATGCCGGAGAATCCGAAGAAGGATAGGGATAATAAACCAGCAAGAATAAACGCAATTCCCAAGCCCTCCAAAGGCTTTGGCACATCAGCAAGTCTGATTTTTTCACGAAGGCTCGCCATTAATATGATGGCTACCGCAAAGCCCACGCCTGATCCTACTGCATGGACAATACTTTTTCCAAAGGAAAAATTAGACTCTACATTTAATAAAGGTACACCTAATACAACGCAATTTGTTGCAATCAGTAAAAGGTAGATTCCCCACATTTTATAAAGGGTAGGTGCCAATTTACGAATAACCATCTCCAGCAGCTGTACGAAGCTGGCAATAACCAATACAAAGACGATTGTTGTTAAAAAGGTTAAATTAAGGGGTGTTAGAATAAAATTATATACCGCCCAGGAAAGCATGGAGCTTAAGGTAATAACTGAGGTTACTGCCATACCCATACCGATGGAGGCCTCCAGCTTCTTCGAAACACCGAAGAAGATGCATAATCCAAGGAAACGAGTCAAAACGAAATTGTTAACAATGACTGTTCCGATAAAAAGCATTAAGTATTCTTTCATTTTGCTTCTCCTTGTAACTTCAATTTTTTATCTTGCTTCTCGTTAATAATCTTTGAAATACCAACCAAATATCCGATTAAAATAAACGCTCCCGGAGGTAGGATGATGATTAATGCCGGATGATACCAGTCACCCAGTACCTGCATACCAAAGAAAGTACCATTTCCAAGGATCTCTCTGATGGTACCGATGAGCACCATCGCTACCGTAAAGCCAATTCCCATACCAAATCCGTCCACGAAGGAAGGTATTATTTTATTTTTGGATGCAAATACCTCAGCTCTCGCCAAAATAATTGCGAATACAACGATTAACTGAAGATAGATTCCTAAATTAGAATATAGCGCCGGAGCGTATGCCTTTAGCAAAAGCTCCACTACCGTAACAATGGTTGCAATTGATGTGATGTAGATTGGAACACGTACCTTCGGATTAACCCATTTTCTAGTAAGGGATACTACCGTGTTATTGGCGGCAAGTACGAAGGTTACCGACAAACCCATAGTCAGAGCATTCTGCACTGTAGTCGTAACGGCTAAGGCTGGACATAAGCTTAGCGCCAGAACCAGAATAGGATTTTCAGATATGATTCCTTTTTTAAATATCTTCCACAATTCACGCATCTTTACTCTCCTCCTTCCAGGTAAGCCAGAACCTCTACCTCAGCATCTTTAACACCCAGGGTAACTGCTTTGGAAGTAATGGTTGCACCACTCATTGCTTGTATATCTTCTGTGTCGGAAGGATCTTTTGTTACGATTAAATGTTCTGTTATCTTGCCTGTAAACTGACTGGTGAAACCTTCCTTTGATGCGTTATCACCAAGGCCAGGTGTCTCTTTGCTGGATAAAATCTTATACGTAATAATTTTACCTTCAGGATCTACCGCTACTAATAACTCAATGGTGCCGCCATAGCCTTTTGTAGCGGCAGGTACGATATAACCCATCAGCTCTTCTCCCTGATAAACCTCATACCATTCTTCTTTTCCTTCGATTTCTTTAATACCGGTAGAGCCTTCCACCATGGTCTTCATGGTATCATCCCTCAGTTTGATGCTTGCCGCTACCGCAGCATCCGCCGTAATAAAGTAAGTTAATGCTATGATACAACCTGAGATAAGACATGCCATGGCTAAATTAAGTGCTATTTTTAAGGTACTGTTATTTTTATCCTCGTGCTGCTGTTCTGACATGTTGTTTTCCCCTCCTGCCGAATAATTTTGGACGAACTAACTGATCGATTAATGGTGTTACTGCATTCATTAATAATAGGGAATAGCATACACCCTCGGGATATCCTCCAACCAAGCGGATCAGAACTGTAATACAACCTGCGCCGATGGCAAAGATAGCACGGCCTTTTCTTGTAATTGGCGTTGTTACCATATCTGTCGCCATGAAGAAAGAACCGATCATAAGTCCTCCGGCC
>JAQZBD010000177.1 GCA_029239235.1 Herbinix sp. | reverse complement strand
ACTAGGTTTAATTTATTTTAATCCATCCTATTTACAGTACAGTTTTCAATCCTTTATATATCTTTCATCATATACTTTTTCCCCCACCTGCAAAGCTCAGTCAAAATACTTTCTAATGACTTTCCCTTATCAGTCGGTACATACTCAACCTTAGGAGGAATTGTCGAAAGAACAGCTCTTACTTGCTTTAGGAATTACCCCTCAAGAATTATTAAATAATCATCCTATCCAAATTGTATCAACAGGTCATTCAAAAGTCTTAATTGGTATCAAGCATCTCGAAACTCTACACGGACTCAAACCGAATTTCGATAAACTTGTGAACCTTAGTAATACGATCAAATGTAATGGTTATTATGTATATACGATCAATCCCAAGGATAACATTCTCATTCATGGAAGAATGTTTGCTCCTGCAATCGGCATTCATGAAGATCCTGTAACAGGAAACGCAAATGGCCCTTTAGGTGCCTATTTAATTCATCATAATCTCGTAGAACATAATAACTCGATGTTGAAATTTAAGGCTAAGCAAGGGGAAGCCATTGGTCGATCAGGAGTAATTGAAGTAAATGTAAAAATTGATCATCAA
Source organism: Herbinix sp. (assembly GCA_029239235.1). Taxonomy (GTDB): domain Bacteria; phylum Bacillota; class Clostridia; order Lachnospirales; family Lachnospiraceae; genus Mobilitalea. The sequence goes on along the minus strand of JAQZBD010000177.1, from coordinate 9,048 downwards.
AAGCCCGTAGAGGTAGCTATATCCGGAAATGCTGTCATCGTTTTTTATACTGAATTAACTATTTAATACATTGAAGATATCCAAGAAAATACCAAACCATAAATGACAAAAGCTCCTGTATTTCGGAGCTATGTTATAAAATAATTTAGATAATATCATGGTAATTTCAATTGCTATTAACTTGAGTAAAATAATAAAGCAGGCATCAAGCTTAATAGCTTTGATGCCCTTGGGTTTTCAATTTAAAACAACTCTTAATCCTAATATACGATGAATAAAGGCCTCCCACTAAAATTAAGTACAGTATAATATTTATCAAATCATCATGTATTCTGGGTATTAAAACCTGAAAGATACAGGCTGCACCCGGAACAATAAAAAACATGGCAGCCACAATTCTTCCGACGTTATCAAAGATAAATACCTTCTTATTAAGTAAATACTTATATTTGATCGTAAAATTTGAAGTCATTATGAATTCAATAAATTTAAAAATTATAAACACTAAAAGCCATGCTGGCAAAATACCAAGACTGATCAGGGTTATGTTCGAGACCACTATAAAAAATAAATCCGCTAAAACATCGAGCCTGGCTCCGGTTACAGAAGCACAACACATTTTTCTCGCAATTCTTCCATCCAGTAGGTCTGTAATACAAATTGCAAAAAATACCACCACTAGATTAATAAAATTATCTTTTCCATGTGCAAATTGACCAGTCACATATGCTACAAATATAACGGATAAGCCGACTCTCGATATTGAAATACTATTGGGAATGAATTTAACAAGCCTTTGCATAAACCTTCCTTCCCCTACTTATTTTGCATAAAAATTACTTTTTAGAACCAGGGTGGCCAGCCAAAACATAAGACCCAAAATCACAACGATTCCTGTCAATAAAACAAAATTCGGGTCCGTAAGTTTAATAGGGTATTGTCCGCCACCCCAAATACATGTAATAACCCCTAAGGCAATTAATACAAATCCTAAAATTGTTAATCCAGACATATTTGTCTTCCCCTCCTTTATAAGATTTTCCTGAAAATTCTTGTCACCTTTCACCAATTCATCCAATGATAGATTAAAGATCTCCGACAGCCTTAAGATTTTTTCAATATCCGGGTAGCTGTTTCCGGTTTCCCATTTGGAAATTGCCTGACGTGAGATATCCATCTTTTGTGCTAAATCATCCTGTGACATATTTAATTTTTCACGCTCAGTTTTTATCCTGTTTCCTAAATCCACAATTACACTCCTTTCACCGTTTGCATATCTAAAGTTTAGCTAGGGATGCCTTAAAATGTAAAGAACTTTATAGATGCACGCCTCGCAACTATGAGTCGCATCCGAATTATTGTACCAAAATTACTTTGTTTATAACTGTTTTGTACAAAAAAGGCATCAAGATTATCTGTCCTGATGCCTGTCTAAATTTACTGTCTAATTTTACTGTCTAATTTTTCTCATGAATTATATCCTATGTATTTCATTGAAAGCTTTTTAAAACATTACCGATACGTGTTAACCCATCGACAATTCTGTCTTCGGTCATGTTAGAGAAGTTAATTCTAAAGGTGTTCTCTCTTCCTCCGTTTGGAAAGAAGGAACCTCCGGGTACAAAAGCCACATTCTTCTCAAGACATATTTTAAGCACTTCTCTTGCATCGATTCCATCCGGTAACTCAACCCAAAGAAAAAGCCCTCCTTGCGGGTTAGTAAAGGTAACTGAATCGGGGAAGGTTTCCTTCATTGTCTGAACCGCCAAATCTCTGCGATTTTTATATATTTGCCGTATTTTTTCGATATGACCATCGATATCATAAAGTTCAAGATACTTTGCAATTTCCATTTGTGCAATGGTATTACACTGCAAATCCGTACCCTGTTTAACCAGCACATATTTCCTGATCACCTCTTTATCCCCCGCTATCCATCCAATTCGATAGCCAGGACAAAATATCTTAGAAAAGGTACCCGTACAAAGGATATTTCCCTCCTCATCAAAGGATTTAATGGATGGTAAGACCTCACCCTCAAAGCGCAATTCTCCATAGGGATTGTCTTCAAGCACTGCAATTCCGTATCTTGCGGATATCTCAGCTAATTGTTTCCTGCGTTCTAAATTCCAGGTTCTTCCGGTCGGATTTTGAAAATCTGGGATTACATAGATCAGTTTTGCATTGGGGCAGGACTGTATCGTCTGCTCAAGCTCCGATATAACCATACCTTCACGATCAGTAGGAATTTCAAGAAAGCTGCATCCATATGCTCTGAACGCATTGATAGCAGCAAGATAGGTAGGGCTTTCACACAACACAACGTCACCCTCGTCCAAGAAGACTTTGCCGGAAAGATCCAGTGCTTGCTGAGAACCATGTGTAATTAAAATATTATCACAATCAAAAGCGGTCTCCAAGCGGTCATTCATTCGACGAGCAATCCATTCCCGTAGCGGCTTAAAGCCTTCCGTAGTGGTATACTGCAATGCTTTTCGTCCATCCTCTTCAAGAACAATACTACAAACCTCTTTGATTTCGTTAACAGGGAATAATTCCGGTGCCGGCAGGCCTCCGGCAAAAGATATTATTTCTGGCTGCTCCGTCAATTTCAATAATTCCCGTATTTCAGATGCTTTTATCTCTGACATTCTCTTTGCATATTTCATAATCATTTACCTCTTATCATAGGAGTTGGATATGCTTATATTGCACAGTATTTATATTTTAATTGACGATATCAAAAATCACATAATTTGTCAACAATCATATTGATTGATAGCTTCTACCTTGCTGCAAGTTTCTTACTATGTATTGAGGATATGAGCTAATATCGACTGAGCCTAGTTTAACCCAAACCTTATGGGGCAAACCTTCCTACATTGATTGCATTCTACTGTATCAAAGCTCCGTTTCGTCTTACCATAGCTGTTCATTCGGCACCGTTTTTGCTCGACTACTCCTTCACTGATGGCTCCTACCGGACAACTTCGTACACATAAATCACAATGCTCCAGGCATACTTTATCAACCAATTTATCGGACTCAATTTTTAAGTCGGTCAAAACACATCCGATGATCAGGCGGTTTCCATATTCCCTATTCATTAGCAATGTATTCTTACCAAAGGTACCAATGCCCGATTGATATGCAATGTGCTTCATGGATAACAGCCCGCGGCCTTCCATTCTATCTTCCTCCCAATATTCATAGGGGGTATCACAAGGTATCGGCACCCCAATCCCACCATATGATTTTTCCAATAAATCTGCTGTCCGATATGCAACATGGTCAACCTGTGGACAGGCAAAGGAATTAAAGTATGAATAAATCAGACGGGGATTAACCATATACAAGCCCTTTGGAAGCGCTATTCCAATAGCTACTATACTTTTGCACTCCGGGAATATATCGCGGGGATGAAACCCTTCAGGGGCTTCTGAAAAACGCTCAATTCCTGTAAAACCACAAACATCTGCTCCAAAGCTAAGTACTTTTTCCCGTATTTCTTCTTTCATAAATATGACCTCAACTTCTATTAAATTTACGCCTTAATTTTACGCCTTAATTTTATGACTTAAATTTTATGACTTAATTTATGACTTGAGTATAATACAAAAAGTTGCCGAGAACAACTTTTCTGGCAACTTTTTATGATATTTCAACATGCTATAGCCGCAATTTCCTGTAAATAGTGAATTTCCTCCCGTATCATATGATCAGGCACTAAGGGCATTATGGTTCCCATAGCCTTGCATTCAATTCTTAGCCTTCGTATTTTTTCCAGATAAATGATAAAAGCATCAATATTTATCTTTACCTCTTCATTGAGAAAATGTAATGCTCCATCCGTAAGACATGTTCTTTCCAGCATTTTACCTAGTTCTCCGGCTTTTATTGCTAAGTGGTTAAAACACTTCTCAAATTCCTGGGCTTCTTTGATCAGCAGTTTTTCGGTAGGATCAAGATCGCTGGCTATCGTAGCTGCATGCCCCGCCGCATCAGGGAGCCAAATCTTATGTAATTCAATATTTTTCAATGTGGGATTTTCCGAAACTTTATCCTGAATATTCACCAGTGTCTCATAAAACTCCATCGCTTCATTAATCATATGATTATAGAAGGTCGGGGGCAGGCTTGTATTAAGATTACACTGAAGAAGTTTTCCCAGTAGAAGCTTTTTAAAATCAATAAAGTTTTTTAAAAGATCGATTAATGTATTTATGTAATCCTCACCATGCTTTTTTTCTGCTTGTTTATTCAAATGCTGGAATGATTCCATATAGTAATTCGCATAGTACATTGCATCCTGTTCATTGTAAGATAATGAGTTAAGTATGAATTCTCCATGATCCCTCATAATTCCTGTCCAAAATTGTATTTCTTCTGCTGGACTCAACATAATATCCCTCTTAAAATGCTCATTCTTAACATAATATGCATGATATTATTTATGATTACAAAAACCTCCCAGCTAGCTTGTTTTAATGCAGGAAATCGGTTATCATTTGAATTCCTTATTAATTCCGTCATTGAAAGTGCTGGCATCCTATGTTATAATTGCTGGAATTACGATTAGGAAAGCTGGTAGATAAATGAAGTCAGATTTTAACAGAATTTTTCAGTCCGATCGGGACTTTAATCTTTTTTCGCTTGCAGGTCTGTTTGCTGGGGTAGGCGCAGGTATTAATACATCGATTTTTAATAATTATTTAAGTGATGTATTCAAACTGTCTGAGGATGTCAGGGGTTTCCTTGAGGTACCTAGAGAAGCGCCGGGCTTCTTTATTATGATAATCCTGGCTGCAATAAGTTTTATGGGCGATGTAAGGATTGCAATGGTGGGTATGGCAGCTGCCGGGCTGGGGATGCTTGGACTCGGTACTCTTTCACCAACCTTTGCGATTATGATCCTCTGGATGATGATGTACAGCCTCGGCACACACATGGTAATGCCCGTTACACCGTCCATCGGAATGACCCTGTCGAATCAGGATTCTTACGGAGCCAGACTTGGAACAATCAGTGCCTTTGGTCTGTCCGGAAGTATCGCTGCTTACATATACATCTTTATCGGTTTTAATTTTATGAATATGTCTTATCAAACCGCGTTTATCACCGGAACCGTTTTTTATTTATTCGCTGCTTTTGCCATAGGACTGATGAAAAAGAGCGGTCCGGAGGTTCGAAAAGTTAAATTTGTATTTAGAAAGCGCTATACGCTCTTTTATGTGCTGGCTGTTATCAGCGGCGCAAGGAATCAGATTTTTCTTACCTTTGCACCATGGGTTCTGATTAAAGTTTTTGACGTAAAGCCTCAGATGTTTGCTATCCTGGGTATGGTGGTAGCCCTTGTCAGTATAGCTACACGAAAGCTAATCGGTAAATTGATTGACACCCGGGGTGAGCGGTTCGTTCTGACTATGGAAGCCGTTCTGTTATTTGCAATCTGCCTTGGATATGCATATTCGGATAGACTTTTCTCCACCGCTGTCGCTGCTGCAATTATTGCAGGCTGTTATATCATTGATAACTCCATGGCCGCAGTCGAAATGGCGCGGTCAACCTATTTACGGAAAATTGCTGTGGATCTTTCTGATGTAACCCCAACGCTGTCAACAGGCGTTAGTCTGCAGCACATTGCCTCGATGGTGATACCAGTCTTCGGGGGGCTTCTGTGGGCGGCTATCGGATATCAAGCCGTATTTATTGCGGCAGCTGTTATCGCGTTCCTTAACCTGGTTCTTTCGATGAGAATTAAAATTGTGGAATAATCTGTTATGATATAAAACACCTCTATTTTAGATTGTTACATAAAATAGAGGTGTTTTTATAACCACATGCTGCCTTTTAGGGTTTTCCCTTATACACTTTCAATTAATGATCATGCTCTTGCTCAGCTTTCTTCTCGAACTTCATAGCTGTCCTTGGTAACGATCAGCCTATATTGTTTGCCGTGCCACATAATAGGAATTTCAACCTTTTCCCATGTTCCAGGTAAATGAGGTTCCAATTTAATCTCACTTTCCCACATGGCACTTTTCAGACCTGCAAATCCGTATACGACCATTTGCCATAAGCCGCCGCAATTCGCAATGTGGATACCTTCAGCCGCTCCTTTTTTTTCGAGAGACATATCGATAGCAACGACTTTTTCAAGAAACTTTTCTGCCTCCTCCATCCTTCCCATCCAAGCAGCTAAAATACCGTGAACTGCCGCTGAAAGAGATGAATCATGGGTTGTAATGGGCTCATAATAGTCATAATTATGACTTAATTGTTGCGAAGTGAAATCCTGTGGATAAAGTAATATCATCTCCAGTACATCTGCTTGCTTTAGTGCTTTAGATCTGTAATTCTTTTCCTGTGAGATGAAATCTCCAAAAGGTTTTGTTCTATCCTTCCAGATGGTGTTAAAGTCCAAATCGGCATAGCTTTTGAAATCATCCGATTGAAAAATAATTTCTGAACTTTCATCATAAGAAATCTTCAGCTTTTCTTTCACCTCTTCGAATTTTTCTATCTCATGTGAATTCAGACCGAGTCGGTGCTTAAGCTCCAGATACCCAATTTCATTTTCATTTCGAAGAATTTCCAGATACTCTATTGTTTTACTTAGGCTAAACTTAACCATACGATTGGTATATACATTATTCCTTGTCATGGGAAGATACTCATCCGGCCCCATTACTCCCAGCAGCTCATAATAGCCTTCTTTATTCCAATCCACTCTTTGAACCCAGTATCTTGCCGTTTCAACCATCATATCTATGCCGTAATCTCTAATAAAATCCATATCTCCAGTTCCATTTACATAATGAACCATTGCATATATGATATCTGCTGTAATGTGCACCTCATGATCGCCATACTGCCAGCAGGGGCACTGTTCCTCTCCTGTAATGGAGGATTCCCAGGCATAACGGGCACCCTCGTAGCCGTATGCTCTTGCATTTTTCTTCGCACCCTCTAACGTATTATATCGAAACAGGATCAAATTTCTGGCTGCTTCCGGATTTGTATGCAGGAAAAAAGGCAGCATATTGATTTCGGTATCCCAAAAATACCGCCCAAAATACGCCTCTCCGGCATATCCCTTGGCGCAGATAGCAACCCTTGAGTCATTTTCACAATTTGACCTGATGAGATGATAGATGGAGGCTCTCATTGCCAGCTGCACCTTATCATCTCCGGTTATTTTAATATCTGAAGCCCTCCACTTTTCTGTCCAGGCCTGTAGATGCCGTTCATATAGTTTTTCATACCCTTGTTCCTGAACCACAGCCAGATAATTTTTCCCTCTCTCTTCAAGAAAGCCAGCCTCATTGTCCCTGTCGGTAACGACGGAAGTAACCTTTTGAATTGTGAAATAATCACCGGCTTTCATCGGCTTATTACCATGATACATCACCTTTTTCGAGTCCGTTACCTTATCCGCAAAAATCTCTTCAGAAGCTTCCATACTGGATATCATGAGAACACGATTGCCGCCATCCGTGATGGTTTCTGCCGAAATAAAAGTGGCATCGTCTACTGCCGTCCGTACAGCTTTGAAATGGTTATAACCGTTCGTTCTTACACCCCAGTTAATCCCACCATCCATAGCCAGATTTCCTTCCCCGGATAGAGCCTGGATATGAACCTGCTGTATGCTAAGATGTTTATCTGCCATACTGATAAAGCGCAAATATTGAAGCTTCAAATGTAATCCTGCTTTGGTTTCCCAGATAAAACCTCTGTGAAGACAGCCATCTCTCAAATCCAGCCACCGTTTATATTCCCTGATCTTGCACTGTTCCATATCCAGCTTTTCACCCATTACACAAAAATCAAGTTCTAGAAAGTAGGGAAGATTAATCATTTCCATTTTCAAAAGAGGATGTATCCCTACAATCCCTGGTATAAAGGTGCCCCATTTCGTTTTTGGATGCCTGGGTTTCTCTAAAGTCACATTGACCGGCATTCTCAGATACTCTTCATCCTGAACAGTGCTCTCCAAGCCTTCTTCGAAGCTTCCCCTGATATGCATATAGCCATTCCCCTGGGTAAATAAGCCTTCAAAGTGCTTATTAGTATCTATACTAAATTTTTCTTCGGCTATACACCACTGATGATCTATCTCCTGAGTTCTAATATTCTTATTCAACAAATCCCACTCCTTTTTTCCTATATATTGCTTGACAGCAAAACGCTCGCTACCCCTTTACTGATCCGGCTGCAAGTCCTGATATAATCTGCTTTTGCAACAGGATAAAAATGATGATACTGGGAATAATTACGACAATTGTTGCCGCAAACATAGCACCATAATCGCTGGCAAAGGCACTCTTAAAGTAAAATAATGCAATCGGCAGTGTTCGCTTCATCGTGTCTCCGGTTAAAGTCAAAGCAAATTGGAATTCATTCCAGCAGAGTAAAAATTGAAGTACCCCTGCTGTCGCAAAAGCCGGCCGTGTAATCGGCAGAACGATCTGAATAAATGTTCTGAAGAATCCAGCCCCATCAATATATGAAGCTTCCTCAAGGGTATATGGAATTGTCTTTATATAACTGATCATTATGTAAAAGGTTGTTGGCATACCTAATGCAGTATATACAATGATCAAGCCAATTAAGGTATCGTATAAATGTGTCGCCGATAACGTATTATACAGAGGCTGAATCAATGCTGCTCCCGGAATAACAAGTCCGATGGAAAAAGCAAGAACGATGATTTTTTTAAATTTAAATTTACACCTAACAATTACATACGCTGCCATCGAGAATATGCATAAATTTAGGATCGTTGATATCGTCGCTATTATGATACTATTCCTATAAAATATGACCAATGGTGCCAGGTGAAATGCCGTTACATAGTTTTTGAACTGTAAGCCACTTGGAAAACCGGCTGCAGAGGACATAATTTCATTATTTCCTTTTAAGGAAGAAAATAAGACCCAAATAAAAGGAGTAATTGAAATCAAGACAATTACTGATAACAGCAGACCTACAAGAATTTTTTTAGTAATCTTTATCATAGACATATATTCTCCCTACTCTTCTTTA
>JAQZBD010000176.1 GCA_029239235.1 Herbinix sp. | reverse complement strand
TAAGTGATATTAATGGCAGCGGAAAAATGGAAGAATACAAACCAAGTTTCCACGGTGTTATGGTCAGCATTGGCGGACGTTATGCAGTATGTCATGTAGGTTTACCGGGAAGATTCTTCAGTATGCCATCCTTCCTGGCAATGTTTGCAAAGCATTTTATTAATATTGTTTATTTTATACAGGTACTTGGCTGGAATAAGGTTTTCAACTATGCAAAGCATGAGTTCTTTACCATTAGAAACTGCAGAAGCTTTGTCGGCGGACATTTTTCCAACAGAACGCCAAGCTTTTTACTGGCGCCACTTCGTGTTTGGCTTGGTGCGGTATGGTTATTCGAAGGTGTTTTGAAAATTGTTGAAGGTTGGTTTACTTCTCCTAAGTTAACCGGATTCTTCGGCGGTGCAGACTCCTGGTATAATACCATCCTTAATGGTGCAACAGCAGCTCCTGCAACAGATGCAACTTCTTCCGCAACAGTATCTTCTGTTGATACGATTGCAAAAGCAGTTACTGTTGTTTCAAAATCAGTAAAAGCAATTGCTACCACAGCAGATGCAGCATCTTCCGCAACCGTTGATCCGGGTGCAGCTGCAGGTGCAGGTGATGCAGCAGTACAGGCAGTAGGTCATGTATTAGTTAATTTTGATTTCTTAGGTTTAGTTCGTGTGATTTTTGTAAGCGGAAAGCAGTTAGCAGAATCTACACTTACAGATTACGCGTTTAAATTAGATATTCCATTAATGAATTGGTTTGTGCAACATTTGATTCTTCCGAATAATGGTATGCAGATGTTTATGCAGATATTTATAGTTCTTGCAGAGATATTAATCGGACTTGCGCTGATGGGCGGATTACTCACTACACCGGCAGCTGCACTTTCCCTTGTACTTCAATTTATGTTCGTATGCACAACTGGTTTATATTTAGGAACCTTCTGGATGGTATTCGGCGGAATCGCTGTATTAATCGGTGCAGGTAGAACCTTAGGTCTTGACTACTATGCAATGCCCGCACTAAAGAAAGGTTGGAAGAAGCTACCTTTTGTAAGGAAGTGGTATCTCTATAATGACTAATGATATTACTTTACAAGAGAGCTTGAATAAGGTAATCCTGCCAGAAGATGCTTTGGAGTTGGTGAAGAAGGAAGTGGATCGTGTCCTTTCCAAATCGCCCTTGATGATACGCGAGTATACAAAGCATCTTACTATGTCACAGGGTAAATATATCCGGGCAGTCTCTGTTATCACTTGTGCTATAGATAAGGAAGGCAGGGTTGCTGCAAATGCTATTAAAATTGCAGCAGCAATCGAGATCTTACATTTAGCTACCTTAGTTCATGATGATATTATTGATAATGCAGATCTTCGAAGAGGAGAAGTAACACTGCAAAAAAAATATGGCAAACGTACGGCTGTAATTTGTGGAGACTACCTTCTTAGTATGGCACTGAAAATGAGTGCTTCTATCGAGAATAAGAAGGAGTATTTCGACCTAAATCTTCCGGATTATGTAGGAAGGGTTTGCTTGGGCGAACTGAATCAGCATATTAATAACCATAACTTTAATTTATCAATTTTTCGATATTTAAAGATTATATCAGGTAAAACCGCTGCTTTATTTGAAGCTTCCTATTTCGCAGGGGCAATATTCTCGGGAGTTTCTGAAGCGGAAAGTAAGAAGTATAAAAGACTGGGATATAATCTCGGTATGATATTCCAGCTGGTTGATGACTGCATTGATTTTGAAGAGACAGTGGAAACAGCATATAAACCGGTACAATCCGACTATGAGCAGGGAGTTGTCACCTTACCTTTAATCCATGCGTTGCAGAAACAGAAAGAGTTAAAGGATAAAGCTGAAAGCTCTGGGTTACTTAGAGAAGAGATTAATAAAGCGGTAGCTGAGAGCGGTGGAATAATGTTCACACGCCTACTCGTTCAAAGATACTTTGATAAGTCAGCAAAGATAATTAAAGAGTTAGAGGCTAGCGAAGATAAAAAAGATATGCTTATGTATATCTTGAAAACAGCTTCAAAAATTGATTAGTAAAGGTCGCTTTTGCGGCAGAGTGAGGGTTCATGGTTAAAAGATTTCTGGATTATGTTGAAATTAGGACGAAGATCACCAGTACATTAACATTTTATATGACCATAGCATTTTTACTTTATCAAAAGCAGGAAATACAATGGGATTTAACTTTGGTGTTCTTTGCAGCCATGTTTCTATTTGATTTAACTACAACTGCGATCAATAATTATATTGATACTAAGAATAATCAACAGGCTCTGCAATTTAAGAGAAAGACAGCATTAATTATTATTTATATCCAATTTGTAATCAGCGCTGCTTTGGGACTATGGTTAGCGTATCAAACGGATATTGTTATTTTACTGGTAGGTGGTTTGTGCTTTCTATGCGGCGTGTTTTACACCTACGGACCTCTTCCTATTTCCAGAATGCCATTGGGTGAAGTATTATCAGGAGTGTTTTATGGATTATTAATTCCATTCATTTTACTTTATATTAATTCACCCGCAGGCACCTATATAGCGGTTGGGGTAAGTTTAAAGACAATATCGCTTAATATTCAGGTATGGCCGATGGTGACCCTTCTTTTATTGGCAATTGTGCCCTTTAGCGCAACAGCAAATATTATGTTGGCAAACAATATTTGTGATGTGGAGAAGGATATCTTGGTAAAGCGACATACATTACCGTATTATATAGGTAAAAAAGCGCTTTATCTGTTTGCAGGATTATATTACCTGACCTATGCTGCTATGGTAATCATGGTATTATGCGGTGTGTTACATCCGATTTGTCTACTGTCCTTAGCATCAATTGTTCTGGTACAGAAAAATATCAATGTTTTTTTCAAGAAACAGGAGAAAGCAGTGACATTTATATGTTCCATAAAGAATTTTGTTATTATCATGGGAGTTAATTCGAGCTTAATATTAATTAGTGCGTTCCTTTAATTTCTCAAGCGTTTTAAAAATTTATGGTATATATTATTCCCTCTTCTAGAGATGAAGCTGCAATAGCTTGTAATTATTAGGTTATTCGTCAATAGAGCTGGGATTGATATAAAAATTGGTACACAACGAAAACAAAAACAAACATGGGAGGATTAAGTAATGAAAAAAGTATTAACCCTATTAGTAGCGTTAACTATGGTACTTTCTTTAGTATCCGGATGCTCAAAGTCATCCACACCTACAGATTCACAGACAACTCCAACAACAGCACCTGAAGCAACAACAGCTCCAGAGGTAGAAGCAACAACAGCACCTGAAGCTCCAGCAACAGCTGCAGCAAAGACAGGTTTATCTGTAATTACTTCTCTTGGAAAATCAACAGCTGCAACAGCTGATGCAGAAGGTTTAGCTCAGACAGATGCATATATCTTTGCTGTATTAGTTGGCGAAGATGGTAAGATCGCAGCTTGTAAAATCGATGCTGCTCAGACAAAGATTAACTTCTCAACAGAAGGAAAAATCACATCTGACATCAATGCAGAATTCAAATCAAAACAACAGCTTGGCGATGATTATGGAATGAGAAAAGCTTCCGCTATCGGCAAAGAATGGAATGAGCAGGCTGATGCTTTCGCAGCTTATGTAGTTGGTAAGACTGTTGAAGAAGTTAAAGGCATTGCTATTAATGAAGAAGGTATCGCTGGAGATGCAGACTTAGCAGCATCTGTAACAGTACATATCGGCGACTTTGTTGAAGGTGTTGCTGAAGCAGTTGCTAACGCTCAGGAATTAGGCGCTAGCTCAACAGATAAATTAGGTCTTGGTGTTACAACTGATATCGCAAAATCAACAGATGCAACTGCAGATGCAGCAGGTTTAGCTCAGGCTTATACAAATATCGCAGTTAGTACAGTTGGCGCAGATGGTAAGATTACTAGCTGCTTCATCGATGCAGTTCAGGGAAATGTTAACTTTGATACAGCTGGTGTTATCACAACTGATTTAACAGTAGCTCCATTAGCTAAACAGGTTCTTAAAGATGAATATGGTATGAAAAAAGCATCTTCTATCGGTAAAGAGTGGTATGAGCAGGCAAATGCATTTGCAGCTTATGTTACTGGCAAAACTACTGATGAAGTAACTGGTATCGCTTTAAATGAAGAAGGTAAAGCTGGCGATGCAGATCTTGCAGCATCTGTAACAGTACACATCGGACCATTTATGGCAAACATTGCTAAGGCAGTAGAAAATTCAGCAAAATAATGATCATTACTTTGTGATCATAAAGTAATATAGGGAGTGTTGGAATGCAACTTCTATTATGTAGGGAAATTTCCTAAAACAGTAGAAAAAATGTTTTCCAGCACTCTTTTTCATGTTACAATAGATGAGTTACTTGAGTTGAAGGATGTAGATTTTGTTATCCACATTTTCTTTATGAGGTAGAAGAATTGAACAGAAAAATTACAGCAGTTTTATTAATAATTACTATTTTAGTTACAATGACATCCTGTAGTAGCGGAAATAAAAGGTATCAGGCAAGCTTTTTAGAGCTTTTTGATACAGTCACAACAATAATAGGTTATGCTAAAGATGAAGATACATTTTCTAAGGAAGCTCAGATGATTTATGATAATTTAAAAGTATATCATGAGCTATATGATATCTATAACGACTACGAAGGAATTAATAATGTTAAAACCATCAATGATAATGCCGGAATTAAACCGGTTAAGGTGGATCAAAAGATTATTGATTTACTTAAGTTTTCCGAGGAGGCCTATGACCTATCAAAGGGAAAAAAGAATATAGCTTTAGGGGCTGTCCTACAGGTATGGCATGATTACCGGGAAGCTGGTACGAATGACCCGGAGAATGCTAAGCTTCCTCCTATGGATTTACTGAAGGAAAAGGCGGAGCATACAGATATCACTAAAATTATAATTGATGAAGAAGCCTCAACCGTATATCTGCCAGATCCAGATATGAGTATTGATATTGGTGCGGTTGCAAAGGGATATGCCACGGAACGAGTTGCTCAGTATATGATTGAACAGGGATATACAAGCCTGCTTTTGAGCGTGGGTGGTAATGTCAGGGCTATTGGCAGTAGAGATGAAGCCGAAAAGGCCTGGAATGTAGGAATTCAAAATCCTGATCTAAGCAGTGATGAACAATATCTGATGATAACAGAATTAGAGAATCTATCCCTGGTTACCAGTGGAGATTATGAAAGATATTATACTGTGGATGGTGTAAGATATCATCATATTATTGATCCGGCTACACTGATGCCGTCTAATTATTTTACTGCGGTTTCTATCATCACAGAGGACTCCGGTTTGGCAGATGCTCTTTCAGCCACCATATTTAATATGCCTTTAGAAGAGGGAGAAGCACTTATTGAATCGATTGATAATACTGAGGCGATGTGGGTGAATAAGGATGGCAGTTTGGTTTATAGCTCTGGTTTTGAGAGATATATTAAGCAGGATTAATAGCTGTATTTATTTAATTCTGATAGAAAGAATAATCACCTTTTCGTATTTTTTCTTGCATTCTGCATACACTGGCGTTAGAATAAACTGTATAAATTAATGGGGAGGACACGATACATTCATGGATCATATAGATAAGCAATTATTAATCATGCTTCAGGAGAACGCGAGGGTTCCGTTAAAGCAGCTTGCTGAAAGGGTATATCTATCCTCACCGGCGGTAGCTGCGAGAATTGAGCGCCTGGAGAAAAAGGGTATCATTAAAGGTTATCATACTGAAATAGATTGGCTAAAGCTAGGCCATCATATAACAGCATTCATTAATCTTGAGGTGGCACCTGCACAGAAGTCGGATTTCTACCCATTTATTAAGTCCTGCCCAAATGTGATGGAATGTAACTGTGTAACAGGAAACTTCTCCATGCTAATTAAGGTATGTTTTAAAAGTACAATGGATTTAGATGTATTTATTGGAGAGGTTCAAAAGTTCGGAAAGACAAGTACTCAGATTGTATTTTCAACAGCGGTTGAACATCGGGGAATACAGATTCTATCAAGTGATAAGGATGAACTATAGGTGAGTAAAGATAAATAGAATATGTTTTAATGCGGCGATTACGTTAGAATGTTAGTATTCTGGTGTAATCGTTTTTTATGGGCTCAGTAATATACAATGGTACTGAGAATGAAAAATTATAACTTGTGAAAACATGGATATCTTGGTATTATCATTTATATAAATATATATTTTGTAATAATACAAGAAATCTGTTAAATATAAGGGGGAGTTACTATGATACAGACAATAAAAATGAATCTGGATGATGCGGAGCATTTGGCAAGCATTGCAAAAGCGCTTTCCTCGGAAACCAGAATAGAGATCCTTAAGCAGTTACGCTATAAGGATCTGAATGTAAATGAAATTGCAGAAATACTCGAGATTCCTGCATCTTCCTCTGCAGCCCATGTTAAAGTGTTAGAAGAGGCGGGGATTATAAAGACTACATTACAGCCAGGAATTCGTGGTTCCATGAAGGTATGTCACATTGTTCTTGATCATGTATATGTAGAGATGAATACCTCAAAGAATCTGGAGCAGGATGCTGAAATTATTAAGATGCCAATAGGTAGCTATGTGCATTATAAGATAGAGCCTACCTGTGGTATTGTAAGTGCAAAAGGGCCCATTGGATCCGAGGATAATCCCCGTTGCTTTTATCTTCCGGAACGGATGGAAGCGCAACTCATCTGGCTTGGACATGGATATTTAGAGTATCGCTTTCCATCGGATTCTTTATCGGATAAAAGGGTGAAATCCTTGGAGTTATCAATGGAATTATGTTCGGAAGACCATGAGTATAATCTAAATTATCCTTCTGACATCACCTTATGGATTAATAACATAGAAGCTGGTACCTGGAACTGTCCAAGTGATTTTGGTGGAAGAAGAGGGAAATTAAATCCAGCCTGGTGGCCGGATAAGAATACTCAGTTTGGATTTCTAAAGACTTGGAGGATTACAGATCAAGGCTGCTATTTGGACGATGAAAAATCAGAAGACAGGTTACTAAAGGATTTTCAGCTGGAAAAGCAGGAATATATATCTGTTCGTATTGGGATAAAAGAGGATGCCAGATATAAGGGTGGTTTAAATTTATTTGGTGAAGGCTTTGGGGATTATGCACAAAATATTGTTATGAAGATTGTATTTGAATAATGGGAAAAAGAGAAGGAACCCTCTTTACAAATATGGTGAAGAGGGGTATGATATAACTAAACAAACATAATTGATGTAATAAAACAAAAATTATAAAATAAACTTGCTTAACTAGCACAGAGAAAGGGAGAAAAGGTATGAAAAGAGAGCTACTGCAGAAATTCGAAGAAAAGTTCGGTACGGAGGGAGAGTATGAGGTCTATTTTGCTCCGGGCAGAGTGAATTTAATAGGAGAGCATACAGACTATAATGGAGGTCATGTATTTCCCTGTGCGCTTACCATCGGAACCTATGCCGTTGCGAGGAAGAGAACGGACAAGAAGCTTCGGTTCTATTCTATGAATTTTGAAAAGCTGGGTATTATTGAGTCATCCATTGAGAACTTAGAGAAAAAAGCACAGGATGATTGGGCAAACTATCCTAAGGGTGTAGTCTGGACGATGCAGCAAAAGGGTTATGAAATTGAATGCGGTTTGGATGTACTCTATTTCGGGAATATTCCTAATGGCTCCGGACTTTCCTCCTCTGCATCTCTAGAAGTATTAACCGGCTATATATTAAATCAGCTTTTCAGGCTGGAGATTAGCTTTACAGATCTGGCAGTTCTCGGACAATATGCTGAGAATAAGTTTATCGGAGTTAACTGTGGTATCATGGATCAGTTTGCAATTGCCATGGGTAAAAAAGATAATGCCATCTTCCTCGATACAGCGGACTTATCTTATGAATATGCTCCTCTGGATCTGGGCGGTGCTAAGATTATTATTATGAACACCAATAAAAAGCGAGGACTTGGTGATTCAAAGTATAATGAAAGAAGAAGTGAATGTGAGGCAGCGCTGGCTGATCTCCAAAAGGTTGTAGCCATTAAAACTCTGGGAGATCTGTCAGAAGAGCAGTTTGAAGCCTATAAAGCAGCAATTCAAGATCCAGTGCAGGTGACTCGTGCCAGACATGC
>JAQZBD010000175.1 GCA_029239235.1 Herbinix sp. | reverse complement strand
GCAAGACCATCTCTTGTATTCAACAAATCTCTGACTGCATCCTTAATCTTCTCATTACGGAAGGCGGTAGCGATGAACTTACCGGAACCATCCGGTTCATCACCTGCGGAGAAACCACCGGGGAACATCAGAATCTGTGCTGTTTTTATCGCCCCTGCAAAGGCATCCACAGATTCTGCAATATTGTCCGCCGTCAAATTTTTGAAAACAATCGTTTCTATTTCGGCACCGGCATTTTTAAATGACTTTAAGGAATCGTACTCACAGTTGGTGCCTGGGAATACTGGGATGAATACCTTTGGCTTAGCAACCTTATTCTTTGCAAGATAGATTTTCTTTGCGTCATAGAGCTTTGTTTCTACCTTCTGCTCTTCTACACCGGAACGGGTCGGATATACCTTTTCTAAGGTTCCCGTCCAAGCTGCCAAAGCTTCCTCCATAGTAATTACAACCTTACCATAACTGAATTCCTGCTTATCTGTTACCGTACCAATTACATAGCCTTCTTCTGCTGCAAATCCATTGCTGCTTAGCGCCTGTGCTGCTTCCTGACTCATCTCAGCAATGATGGAACCATAACCCGGAAGGAACAATCCATCTTCGGATAAGTTATCGAAAAGTTGAACGCCTAATTTATTGCCAAAAGCCATTTTAGCCACTGCTTCTGCAACACCGCCAAAGCCTACCGCATATGCAGAGCTAACTAGCCCTTTTCTCATAATGTTAGTGATCTCTTCATAGAGAGCCGCAAGTTGTTCGTACACCGGCAGATCATATGCGTCTTTCTTAATATCAAACTTAACTAATACATTTCCAGCTTTTTTTAAATCCGTTGCTACGATATCCCTAGACTTTCCAATATCGACTGCAAAGGATACCAGGGTCGGAGGAACATCGATATCATTGAAGCTGCCGGACATGCTGTCTTTACCACCAATGGATGGAAGTCCAAGCTTAATCTGCGCATCATATGCACCAAGTAATGCTACAAGTGGTTCTCCCCAACGCTTAGGATCATTTCCAAGTCTGCGAAAGAACTCCTGGAAGGTAAAACGGATCTTACTATGCTCTCCACCGGCTGCCACGATCTTAGCAACAGAGGAAATTACTGCGTACACAGAACCATGGAAGGGTGACCAGCTGGAAAGATAGGGATCAAAGCCATAGCTCATCATAGATACCGTATCACAGGAGCCTTCCAATACCGGAAGCTTTGCAGTCATCGTCTGAATCGGAGAAAGCTGATATTTACCGCCGTAAGGCATGGTTACAGTTCCGGCACCGATGGAGCTGTCGAACATCTCTACCAATCCCTTCTTAGAGCATACATTGAGCCCAGAGAGATTCTTTAACCAGGTCTCTTTCACATTAGCTGCTGCTTCAGGTAATCCTGCCTCGGTAATTCGAGCTTCAAGGCTGCCCGTTTTTAGATAATTATTATCTTTGTCCGGCATGGTCACAACTGCGGTTGCCTCCTGATGAGCACCATTGGTATCCAGGAATTCTCTGGAGATATTTACGATTTCCTTGCCTCTCCAGGTCATAACAAGTCTTGGAGACTCCGTAACTTGTGCAACTACAACTGCTTCTAAATTCTCTTCCTCTGCAAATGCAAGCATCTGCTGCACGTCCTTTGGATCAACCACAATTGCCATTCTCTCCTGGGACTCTGAGATAGCAAGCTCTGTTCCGTCAAGGCCGGCATATTTTTTGGGAACATTATCTAAATCAATTTTAAGCCCGGCAGCAAGCTCACCGATTGCAACGGATACACCGCCCGCGCCAAAATCATTACATTTCTTAATTAAACTACTAACTTCCTCTCTACGAAACAGTCGCTGTAATTTACGTTCTGTTGGAGCATTTCCCTTTTGAACTTCAGCACCGCAGGTATGAATGGATTCTGTAGTATGGCTCTTGGAAGAACCAGTTGCACCGCCGCAGCCATCACGACCGGTTCTACCGCCCATTAATATGATAATATCACCGGGATCAGAATTCTCACGGATTACATTTTTTCTGGGAGCAGCGCCCATAACAGCGCCGATTTCCATTCTCTTAGCTACATAATTTGGGTGATATACTTCATCTACTAAACCGGTAGCAAGACCAATCTGATTACCATAAGAACTATAGCCGGCTGCTGCACCGGTACAGATCTTTCTCTGCGCCAGCTTGCCCTTCATCGTATCCTTTACAGATACTGTAGGGTCTGCCGCACCGGTTACTCTCATTGCTTGATATACATAGCCTCTGCCTGACAATGGATCACGAATAGCACCGCCAAGACAGGTAGCTGCGCCACCAAAGGGTTCAATCTCAGTTGGGTGATTGTGTGTTTCATTTTTAAAGAATATCAGCCATTCCTCTTCTTTTCCGTCAATTTCAACCGGAACGATAATGGAGCAGGCATTGATCTCATCGGACACTTCCATATCCTCCAGCTTACCGTCTGCCTTTAGCTTCTTCATTGCAAGGAGTGCGATATCCATGAGTGAAACGTACTTGTCCTTTCTATCCTTGTACAACTGCGTACGTGCTTCCAAGTAACTGTTATAGGCTGCCTTGATTGGCTCTGTATAGTAACCTTCTTCGAATTTAATTTCTTTTAACTCTGTTAAGAAGGTGGTATGACGGCAATGATCTGACCAGTAGGTATCAAGCACCCGAATTTCAGTCATTGATGGATCACGCTTCTCTTCGGTGCTATAATAATTCTGGATAAATTGAAAATCTGTAAAGGTCATAGCTAGGTTCAAGGTATCGTAAAGGTCTTTTAGCTGAGCTTCTGCCATAGCCTGAAACTCTTTTATAACCAATACATCATCCGGATCTTCAAATTCTGTTACTAAAGTACCCGGTTTTATTTCTCCTGCTTCACGGGAATCAACCGGATTAATACAATAGCCTCTAATCTTTTCAAACTCATCCTCTGTAATATCTCCCGCTAACACATAAGCAGTTGCGGATCGGATGATAGGTTCTTCCTTCTCATTTAACAGCTTAACGCATTGTTCTGCAGAGTCAGCTCTCTGGTCAAACTGACCTGGAAGGTATTCAACAGTAAATACTTTATCATTTGCCCCAAGGTCGAATTTCTCTTCATACAGGATATCCAACGGAGGTTCGCTAAACACAGTACCAAGTGATTTTTGATACGTAGCTTCACTTAAATTCTCTATATCATAACGAATCAGAACACGCACGGACTCTAAGCCTTTCATTCCAAGATAGCTGCGAAGCTCTGTCTTAAGTTCCTTTGCTCTGACTGCATACGGTGTCTTCTTTTCTACAAAAATTCTCTTTACACTGCCCATTTATTTAAACTCCCTTTCCTGCTAGTACAGCGAATCATTCGTTGTGCTAGGTATTCGCTCCCTGGTTAAGTGTTAGTACTTGCATTATAGCATAAGATGTCTTATAATCAAAATTAATATATGTAAAGCTTTTTATTAGGGTTGCTAATAGATACTAAATCATTAGAATACTCACGTTCACGATTGAAAGGAGCCTTTTATGGATATTAATTATGAATTATATAAAGTATTCTATCATGTTGCAAAAAGCCTTAGCTTTTCAGATGCAGCCGACAACTTATATATTTCCCAGTCAGCCGTAAGCCAGTCCATCAAAACCTTGGAAAAAAGGCTGAACCAGACCCTCTTTATACGCAGTACAAAACGAGTGGCTCTTACAAAGGAAGGCGAGCTGCTGTTAAAGCATATCGAACCTGCCATCAACCTGATCAGCCGGGGTGAAAATCAACTCTGTGCTGACCCGAAAAGCGGTGTTCAATTACGGATCGGTGCCAGTGATACCATCTGTCGCTATTATCTGGTTCCCTACTTAAATAATTTTCACAAAAAATATCCAAATATTCATATTAAGGTAACAAACGGTACCTCCTTGCAATGTGCTAATTTGCTTGAACGCAATGAAGTGGATGTCATTGTAACAAACTCACCGAATTCAGCCTTAAATAATATGATGGAAATCATACCTGTTAAGGAATTCCGTGATATTTTTATTGCGAATCCGGAAGCCTATCCGCTGACTGACCACCCGGTTACTCTGCCTGAGCTTCAGCAGTTTCCAATCTTAATGTTGGATAAACGTTCCACTACAAGTATATTTCTTCATAATCTATTCCTGGAGAATTCTTTGGATTTGGTACCATCTGTTGAGCTAAGCAGCAATGACCTCTTAATTGATCTTGCGAAAATTGGTCTTGGGGTTGCATTTATTCCTGACTTTTGCGTTCAAAGCACTGATGACCTTTCCATTATAGATATTACCACAGATATACCGGCCAGACTACTGGTTGCTGCTTATAATAAAGATATTCCTATCTCTGATGCGGCGAAGTATTTTATTGACAGCTTGACGTCCGGGGAGTAGAAGCAATAACAACATAAAATTAATAAAATCTCAGATGTAATAAGAAATTTCTCGTTCAATCAAAACCTGAATATTTCTTAATGTATCTGGGATTTTTTTATTTTATCCCTTTAGCATATATAACGCCTAAATACGAAACAATATCCAATATAGATACCTTGGAAACTATTAGAAAAATGGAGGTGAATTTATGATACAAGAAAATCTTTCCCCAAATGAACTTATGCAAATTCATGAAATGCTTAATTTGAAAACCGTATGTGCGGCTACATCAAAAATGATGGAAGGTGTGGTATTTGATCAGGATCTAAAAGCATTACTGGAAAAGGATGCCAAGCAGTCGATTCAGGATCTTCAGACCTTACAAGGCCTATGCTCCAAAGCTCCAAAAATGAACTAAACGATTTAAATAAAGGAGATTAATAATGATTAACGACTATCTTGAAATAAGAAACGCAGAGGGTATGCCAAAGCTTGTGGATGCCAGCTTATCAACGGCCTTTCTGTTAAATGTTAAAAGTGGAGTACGTAACTGCGCTATTGCATTGACGGAAGCCACTACCCCTGAGGTTAAAGCCGCCTTAAGAGATCAGTTGGACAGGGGACTCAATATGCATGAAGAGCTATCAAATCTAATGATTCATAAGGGCTGGCTGCATCCGGTTGATCTGGAGAAGCAATTTCAAATGGACTTAGAGTCCTCACAGACGATCACACAAATAGCAGCAATGGATTTATTTCCTGGTGATACCAGCCGACTTGGCACCTTTGCAACTCCAGAAAAATAATAGAATAGGTTTCGTAATAGGATGAGTCGGCAAACTGATTCATTTGTTATGAATAAAAGGAGGAAAATAATGAAGGCTGTAACCTTTCAAGGTATAAAAAGAGTGGAGGTAAAAGATGTTCCCTCTCCTAAAATACAAAAGCCGGATGATATTGTTATTAAAATTACGAATTCTGCAATCTGCGGCTCTGACCTACATTTGATTCATGATATGGTTCCCAATTTACCCCAGGGCTTTGTCATCGGTCATGAACCTATGGGTATTGTTGAGGAGGTCGGGCCAGAAGTGAAAAAGGTGAAGAACGGAGACCGGGTAATCATCCCATTTAATGTAAGCTGTGGCGAATGCTTTTACTGCACACATGGTTTAACCTCAATGTGTGATAATTCAAATCCTAATGGTGAGGGTGGCGGATTCTTTGGCTATTCTGAAACCTTTGGCGGTTTTCCGGGAGGTCAGGCGGAATATATGCGAGTCCCTTATGGTAATTTCACACCTTTTCGCATACCCGATGACTGTGAGGCTGAGGACGAAAAATTGGTATTGATGGCTGACGCCATGGCTACCGCTTATTGGAGCGTAGAAAATGCGGGTGTTAAAAAAGGAAGTTCCGTCATTGTGCTAGGCTGCGGACCGGTTGGTTTACTGGCTCAGAAATTCTGCTGGCTTATGGGCGCAGAGAGAGTTATCGCAGTAGATTATATCGATTACCGTCTGGAGCATGCAAAAAAACATAATAAAGTAGAGACGGTAAACTTTGAGCAGCATGGCAATACGGGAGAATATTTAAAAGATCTTACACATGGAGGCGCCGATATCGTTATAGACTGTGTGGGCATGGATGGTAAAATGACCCCTCTTGAGTTTTTAGGTTCCGGGGTCAAGCTTCAAAGCGGTGCACTTGGTGCTTTTGTTATGGCTACGCAAGCAGTTAAAAAGGGCGGAATGATCCAGGTAACGGGTGTTTATGGCGGAAGATATGGCGGCTTTCCCTTCGGTGATATTTTTAATCGCAATATCAATATTAGAACAGGTCAGGCTCCGGTTATCCCTTATATGCCACTCCTTTATAATTTAATTGCAGAAGGTAAAGTAGACCCTAGTGATATAGTCACCCACAGACTTCCACTTAAGGATGCTCCACATGGTTATGAAGTTTTTGATACAAAAACTGATCATTGCATTAAAGTGGTTCTGAAACCGTAACATCTTATATTAAATTTATTAGGAGGCCCGTAGAAATGGAACAACAATTAATTACACTTCAGGAAACGATGCAACTACACGAGTTATTAACCTTTAAAAATATAAGTCTTACAAAAACAGTTACAATCTCCCCTTTAATCAGTGATGACGAATTAAAAAGTATAATAAAAAATGATACTGCCACTACACAGAAGCATATTCAGGATTTAAGTGAGCTAATGAAGCACTCTCCTTATGCTTCTTCCGATTCGAGCTATTCTTGATATGTTATAGAAGGAGACTAAATATATGAATTCATTTATTGAAAAACTTACAGGTATGGATAAAATGACCGATCAGGTTATTGCAACTGACTTCTTAATTTCTGCCAAGAGTGCTGTGAAAAGCTATTCTATTGCATTAACCGAAACCACTTCTCCAGAGGTTAGAACCGTTCTTAGAACTCAATTAGGGGATGCACTTGCTTCTCTTGATTCAATTTCAAACTATATGATTGATAAGGGCTATAATGATGTTTATGACCTAAATCAGCAATTCAAAGTAGATATACAGACAACGGAAACCGCTTTAAAGCTTGTATAAATCTATTTTTTGTAAACTTTATAAAATTCAACATTGAATGAGAAGTGACTTCCTGACTTTAGAGCACATAAATCTAAAGTAAGGCGTTACTTCTCATTTTTTTTGAGGTATAATCTAGATAAAAAATTTACTTTTATCCTTTATTCAATATTTAAATAGGTATAAGAAATAGCACTCAAAGCATTTAGAGATCAATTAAGATACAGAGGAAACTCAAGAAATTTTGAAATAAAAAAAAAAATAAAATAAATCTCCCAAAAACATTGACCCTGACATCATGTCATAGTGTACTATAAAACCAAGCAAAGGAGGTGGTATCTAAAATGAACACAATTAAGCAGATTTCTGATTTAACAGGAATCAGTGTTCGTATGCTGCACTATTATGATAAAATTGGTTTATTAAAACCCAGCGCAGTAACCGAAGCAAATTATAGGCTGTATGATGATGAAGCTCTTGAAACCTTACAGCAAATCCTTTTTTTAAAAGAGCTGGATGTCCCACTGAAAAGCATGAAAGAAATTATGGATAGTCCCCGCCATGACAAGCTACAGGCTCTTCGCGAGCAAAAAGAGTTGCTTATGCTAAAGCGGGACCGACTGAATGAACTAATTGATTTGATTGAGGGAAAAATGAAAGCAGGCGATCATATGAGTTTTAAAGAATTTGATATGAGTGAATATTTCGATGCACTGAAAACCTTTAAGCAAGAGCATGCGGACCAGGTCATTCAGTATTATGGCAGCGTGGAGGAATTCGAGAAAAACTTTGAGGGCATGAAATCAAAAGAGCTCGAGATTGCGAATATGGCAATTAAGGAGTTTGGCAGTATCGAAAAATATACCGATGCGATGAAAAACAACCTTGAACATCTGCCGGAAATAATGGATAATTATCAGACCATACAAGCTAACGCAGAGTTTTATATTGCTCAGCTCAATCAACTAACGGAACACTTAGTCTCTGATTTAAGTAAAAGTCCAGCTTCAGTAGAGATTCAAGCGATTGTAAAAGAGATGGATGATATGGTGAAGGAGCAATACAAAATCTTGGGGGTAACTATGGGTGAAAACCACTGGGGAATGATGGCGGATCTTTATTTAACAAAGCCTGAGTACATCAAAATCAATGACAAAAAGTACGGAAAAGGTACTTCAAAATTCCTGGGGGAAGCCTTAAAATTTTATAACGAGAATAAGAAATAAAAAATCCGTGACTATAACAGAAGAATCAGCCAACTTTGCTTGGGAGGAAGTATTCAATTTTTAAAAAAGTATCACTGTCCTAAAACACAGGGGTTGTCCTAAATATGTCCTCATTTTTTTAATAGACATATATTGAAACAACCCCATCTTATTAATCATAACCTATTATCTGAATTCTTCTATTCTTCCCTGAAT